>JBAVKY010000155.1:0-12526 GCA_049688555.1 Propionicimonas sp. | reverse complement strand
CGGGATGCCCTACCGTGGCCGATCCCTGAGATCACCGAGGCCCTCACCCTGTTCCAGGGCGATGAGGGCTGGCTTGCCCGGCAGTGGCTCGCCGTACTCGGGATGCCGGCCCTTGACCGGCAGGCCGACTTCTTCGAACTGGGCGGTGGCTCGCTCGCCGCGGCCCAGTTGGTCTCGCGGATCCGCGTCCGAGCACCCGAGTTCAGCGTGGCCGATGTCTACGACCATCCTCGCTTGAAGGCGATGGCGGTGGCGATCGCCGAAACCGTCGCCGACGCCGAATGGCGGGAGTCGTTCAGCACGCCCGGCCCGACCCCGCTGGCGGCCCGCTGGGTGCAGACCGTGCTGGCGGTACCCCTGTTCATCTTCTCCGGGGTCAGGTGGTTGGTGTACCTGCTGAGTGCCGGCTGGGTGCTGCGATGGCTGCCGGGCTTCACGTTCCTGCCCCGCATCGACGGCTGGCTGTTGCTGCTTGGCTTGCTGCTGTTCGCCGCACCGTTCGGACGGATGGCGATCGCTGCCGGCTCTGCCCGGCTGTTGCTGCTCGGCGTCCAACCCGGCGACTACCGCCGCGGTGGACCCACCCACCTTCGGCTCTGGTTGGCCGAGCAGATCGCCCACCAGGTCGATCCGGTCGGGTTGGCCGGAGCGCCGTGGGTGGTCTACTACGCCCGGGCACTCGGTGCCCGGATCGGACGCGACGTCGACCTGCACACCCTGCCGCCGGTCACCGGGATGCTCCGGATCGGGGACGGGGCCGCGATCGAGCCCGAAGTCGACCTCAGCGGGTACTGGATCGACGGGGACACCGTCCGGATCGGCGGCATCCGGATCGGCGCTCACGCCACGGTGGGCGCCCGCTGCACGCTCGCTCCCGGCACCCGGATCGACGCCGACGCGGAAGTCGCCCCCGGATCAGCGGTGTTCGGGCGGGTCAGGTCCGGTCAGCTGTGGGCCGGGTCCCCCGCTGTCCGGGCCGGCGAGCCGTCGTCCGACTGGCCGCCGGAGCGTCCTCCGGGCGGACGGCGGTGGCTTGTCGCCTACGGGGTCTCGTCCATGGTCTTCGGCCTGCTGCCGATCGTGGCCTTGTCCCTGGGCGCACTCGTCGTGGCACGGGCGGTGCGGTGGGCTCCCGATGTGGCTGGCGCGGCCATCGCCGCGCTGCCCTGGCTGCTGCCTGGAGTGCTGGTGGCCGGCGCCGCCCTGGCAGGCTCGATCGTGGTCCTGGTGAGGCTGCTGGCGATCGGCCTGAAGCCTGGCACCTACCCGGTTCGCAGCCGGATCGGGTGGCAGGCCTGGAGTACCGAACGCCTTCTCGACCAGGCCCGCAGCATGCTCTTTCCGCTCTACGCCAGCCTGATCACCCCGCTGTGGCTGCGGCTGCTCGGGGCCACGGTCGGGCAGGACGTGGAGGCTTCCACGGTCGTGCTGCTGCCGTCGATGACCACCATCGAAGACGGCGCCTTCCTCGCCGACGACACCATGGTGGCCTCCTACGACCTGCGCAACGGGTGGCTGCGGATCGGGCCGGTGACCATCGGCAAGCGAGCGTTCCTCGGCAACTCGGGAATGGCCGGCGTCGGTCACATGGTGCCGCGCGACGGTCTGGTGGCGGTGCTGTCGGTGGCCCCGGTGAAGGCGAAGCCGGGGTCGTCCTGGCTCGGTTCGCCGCCGGTTCGGCTGCGCCGGGTGGCGCTGGGTGGTGACCTGGCACGCACGTACCGCCCCACCGTGGCGTTGCGCTGGGCGCGTGGCGCTTGGGAGGCCTGCCGGATCGCGGCTGTGGTGGTGACCTGCTCGATCGGACTCGCGGTGCTGTTGGTGATGGCGTGGCTGGTGAACCACCTGGGGCTGGGTTCGGCGGTCGTGCTCTCCGGGTTGGTGATGCTGGCCGCCGGTTTCGCGGCCGCGGCGATCTCGACGGCGGTGAAATGGCTCGTGGTCGGGCCGATTCGGGCCGGCACTCAGCCGCTGTGGTCGAGCTTCGTGTGGCGTACCGAGGTGGTCGACGCCTTCACCGAGATGGTCGCCGGGCCCTGGTTCGCCAACGCGATGACCGGCACCCCGGCGTTGGCGCTCTGGCTACGCAGCCTGGGGGCCACGATCGGCAAAGGCGTGTGGTGTGACACCTACTGGTTGCCGGAACCTGACCTCGTCCGGCTCGGAGACGGCGCGACGGTGAACCGGGGCTGCGTTGTGCAGACCCACTTGTTCCATGATCGAATCATGAGTATGGACGCGGTGGTGATCGAGCAGGGTGGCACTCTGGGCCCGCACAGCATCGTTCTGCCGGGAGCCACGATCGGCGCCTACGCCACCATCGGTCCAGCGTCCCTGGTGATGCGCGGCGAGACCGTCCCGGTGGGAAGCCGCTGGAGCGGCAACCCGATCGGACCTTGGCGTGTGGTGAAAGTGCGCTCGTACCAGACGGAAGCCACGTGACGAGCGATCCGTACGCTCCCCAGAGCGGAGACTCCTCGTTCAGCGTGCTGCACTACGACCTCAAGCTGAAGTACCGGGTGGCCACCAATCGGCTCGACGGCGAGGCGGTGATCTCGGCGGTGGCGAGGCAGCCACTGACCAGCTTCAGCCTTGATCTTGTGGGCCTGCGCGCGTCGGGTGTCACGGTGGATGCGGACAAGCGGACCAGCTTTCGGCAGGGGCCCCGCAAGCTCACGGTGAAGCTGGCGGCCCCGCTCCAGACGGGCACGACTTTCCAGGTTCTGGTGCGTTACAGCGGTTCCCCCTTCCCCCGCCAGACCCGGTGGGGCCTGATCGGCTGGGAGGAGTTGGCCGACGGCATCCTCGTCGCCTCGCAGCCCACCGGCGCGCCGACGTGGTTCCCCTGCAACGACCGTCCGTCCGACAAGGCCCGTTACCGGATCGAGGTGAACCTCGAAGACGGCTACACCGTCCTGGCGACCGGACGGTTGATCTCCCGCACCAGGTCCGCTGGCCGGATCACCTGGGTCTTCGCGCAGCAGATCCCCACAGCCAGCTACCTGGTCGCCCTGCACGCCGGACGGTACCGCAGCCGGCCCCTCGATTTGGCGACCGTGGCCGGGACGGTAGCCTACCCGGCGGCCCTTGCGGCGCGGGTGCAGGCTGATCTGGCCACCCTTCCCACCATGATGGCGCTGTTCGAGCGTTGCTTCGGGCCGTACCCGATGGGGCGCTACGACCTCGTGGTGACCGCGGATGACTTGGAGATCCCGCTCGAGGCGCAGGGCATGGCGGTCTTCGGCGCGAACCACCTCGACGGCAACGGGAGTTCCGAACGGTTGGTGGCCCACGAACTGGCCCACCAGTGGTTCGGCAACAGCGTGGGACTGGCGACCTGGCAGGACATCTGGCTCAACGAAGGGTTCTGCTGTTACGCCGAGTGGCTCTGGTCAGAGGAGGCGGGCCGACTGACCTGCCAGCGGCTGGCCAAGCAGCATCGTGCCATTCTGGCCCGGCTCCCGCAGGACCTGCTGCTGGCCAATCCCGGCCCCGACCAGATGTTCGACGACCGGGTCTACAAGCGGGGAGCGCTCACCCTGCACGCGTTGCGGAGGGTGGTGGGCGACGAGCAGTTCTTCGCGATCCTGCGCGGTTGGACGGCGGCACGGCGGCATGCCACCGGTACGACCGAGGACTTCGTCAGCCTCGCTGAGGAAGTGGCTGGCCGAGAACTGGGTTCGCTGTTCACCGCGTGGCTGCGCCGCACCGAGCTGCCGAAACTGCCGTCGAAGTCCACGCGAGGCTGATCAGGAAGCCTGGCGGGCCTGCGGCGTCGCGCACCTCGAACCTCGGATCGGGCAACGTCACGGTGCCTGGGTCGACGCGAAGACCGCGCCCATCGGCTTTCAGGACCGCTTCCACGCGGCACCAGCGACGCAACGCAGGCTCTGGGGAATCGCCCAGCAGCCCTCGCAGGTGGGCATCCCGGACGGGATCGGGACGGTCGACCTCCACGTCAACGCCGAGCCGGCCCACTTCGGACGCTGAGGCGGCGGCGGCGACCACGATCCCCGTCGAATACGACACGGACACCCTCACCGCGACACCCAGCACGGTGACCGGGCCATGCGGCTGCCCGCAGTGCTGGCAGGGGCCGGTGGTCACCTGCCATCGGGAAGCGGGCGGCGCCAGCGGCTCGACGAGGCGAGTCAGCAGCGCTCGTCCGGCGCGAAACGCCTGCTGCCGGACCGGATCGAACCCCGCCAGGCGGGTTTGGTCCACAGAGCTCAGGGTGGCCTCGAACGTGCCCGGGTCGGCCCACGCCAGCCACACCGGGCCCAGCTTCTCACCGCCTGTCGCCACCCGCATGAGCCGATCCAATCACGCCCGCCGTGGCCCGGCGGGCAGCGTCGGGACGAGCGAGCGGCGTCGCGCTTTTCCTCTTTGGGCGAACACGCCACGTCCGCACCCGTGCCGATGGCGGGCGTCTCGGTAGAATCGCCGCCGACGTGCCGGGAGTCTGGTCCCGGGTCCCGCCTCTCGGTTCCGGCGGCGGCCCAGACACGGAGGAGTCTGATGAGCACACAGCACGCCTCGACCACCGCCCTCGGGCGGGTCAAGCACGCCCTCTCCTCCGAGGTGCTGGGTGGTGCCTTGTTGTTGGTCGCCGCGGCGACGGCCCTGATCTGGGCCAATTCCCCTTGGCGCGCGAGCTACGCCGCGCTGCTGGAGTTGGTGGTCGGACCAGAATCCCTGCACCTGGACCTCTCGCTGGCCGCCTGGGCGTCGGACGGACTGCTGGCGGTCTTCTTCTTCGTGGTCGGAGTGGAACTCAAGCACGAGTTCGTCGCCGGTAGCCTGCGTTCACCTCGCGAGGCCGCGGTCCCGGTGCTCGCTGCGGTCGGAGGGATGGCTGTTCCTGCGCTGCTGTTCACCGGGATCGTCCTCCTGCTCGGCGACCCGGCGGCGGCCGCCGGCTGGGCGATCCCGACTGCCACCGACATCGCTTTCGCCTTGGGGGTGCTGGCGATCTTTGGTCGTGGACTGCCGGTTGCGTTGCGATTGTTCCTGCTGACCCTCGCCGTGGTGGACGACCTGCTGGCGATCATCGTGATCGCGGTCTTCTTCACCGACCACATTGCGCCCCTGAGTCTGGGCCTCGCACTGGTCTGCGTCGCGGGGTATGCGGTCGTGGTGCGGCTCGGCAAGCCTGTGTGGTGGCTCCTGCTCCCTTTGGCGCTGCTCGCCTGGTACTTCATGCATGACTCCGGAGTCCACGCGACGATCGCCGGGGTGCTGCTCGGGTTCACCGTCCCGGCAGTCGCCCGGCCTGGTGAGGCGACGGCCCGCACCGTCCGGTACGAGCACGCCGTCCGACCATGGTCGACCGCGGTGGCGCTGCCGGTGTTCGCCTTCTTCTCCGCCGGCGTGAACGTCGTGGACGGCGGTGGCCCGTCGGAGGTACTGGGGCAACCGGTCGTGCTCGCCGTGGTGGTCGGCCTGGTGGCCGGCAAGCTCGTCGGGGTGTTGGGCACGACTGCCCTGGTCACCCGGCTCACCCCGTTGCGGCTACCGGTGGCCATCGGCCTGCGGGACCTGCTGCCGATCGGCCTGCTGGCGGGCATCGGCTTCACGGTGTCGCTGCTGATCGCGGAGTTGTCCTTTCCGCATGGCCTGCACGCGGACGGTGCGAAGATCGGCGTCCTGAGCGGGACGCTGCTGGCAGCGATGTTCGCGGCGGTGCTGTTGCGTTGGGATGCCCACAAGGCGCGGGCCACCGACATGAACGAAGACGGGATCGACGACGAACCGGGTGAGCTGATCGCTTGAACCGCCTTGCCTGACCTCGAGATGTCCGGCGAAGAGTCACGTCGAGATCTGGGCCGCGGCGCAGACGATGGTGTAGCGTTTTTCGCAGCGTTCGGCATTTGCCACTCGCACTACTCGGTGGCTTCACCCTGGACGATCGGAACTCTTCATCACGGACTTCCAGCCCCGCACCTGCGGTGGCACCCTCCCCGCCCCCGGGCACCCATAGGCACCCACACCGTCCGGTGTGGGCGGGCCGCACCCTGCGACCCAAAGCAACACAGAAGGAAATACACTCATGGCCACTGGCATCGTCAAATGGTTCAACGCCGACAAGGGCTTCGGGTTCATCGCCCCCGACGACGGCTCAGCTGACGTCTTCGCCCACTTCACCGCCATCGCGACTTCCGGCTACCGCACTCTCGAAGAGAACCAGCGGGTCGAGTACGACACCACGCAGGGCCCCAAGGGTCTGCAGGCGGCCAACATCCGTCCCGCCTGAGACTCGATCACCCAAAGGCCGTCCCTCCTGCCCCGCGCAGGACGGACGGCCTTTGGCTTGGTGAGGGTAGCGACCTCCGGTCGCGGATCAGGTAGCGTTCGGGGCGTCCGTCGGGCACCTCATGGCGAGGGATTCACCTGGAGCGGGGTGTGATGGCAAGTCTTGAGCGGCCGGTGGCGGCGGTCGGGCCCACTGACTGGCACAACGACACGGCTTGGACGATTCGGCGGGCCGGCCTGGCCTCGGCGCGGGTTCGGCACCAGGAGACCCTCTTCACCACCGGCAACGGCAACTTCAGCCTTCGGGGCGGCTTCGAGGAGGGCCACGACGGCGAGGACCCCGCCTCCTTCATGCACCGGGTGTGGGACGACCACGCCGAGCACCTCACCGAACTGGCCAACCTGCCCCGGTGGTGGGGCCTGCAACTCTGGCTCGATGGGCGGCCCGTCCGGTACGACACGTCCCTGGCCGCAGGGCTGGAGCGGTCCCTCGATCTGCGCTCGGGGCTGCTGAGCCGCAGTTATCCGTGGCGCGGGGACGACGGCGCGCCTGTCCTCATGGTGCAGTTCGAGCGATTCCTCAGCATGGCTGAACAACACGGGGCCATGCTGCGCACGCGGGTCGAACTGGCCGCAGGGACCGCCGAACTGCGCCTGAGGGTCGTGCTGGGTGGCGGGAGCGCCGACACTGAAGACTCCCACTGGCGCCTGACCGGGCGGGCGAGCGGCGCGAGCGCGCTGGAGTTGGTCAACACCACCCGCCACACCGGGATACCGCTGGCGGTAGTCGTCCGGCCGCGGCTTTCCGTCGCATCCCAGACCATCATCGGCGACGCCGCTGAGTTGCCCTTCGTCGAGTACCGGCTGCGGTTGCGGGCAGGCGAACCGGTGGAGTTGGTCCGGTCCGTGGCGGTCGTTCCCGGCCTCGAGACCGACGATCCGCTGGCGTTGGCCCGACAGGTCTCGACCGCTCTTGACGCAGCCGGTTGGGAGGCGTCGCTGGCCGCCAGCAACGACGTGTGGCGGGGGATCTGGGCTGACAGCTTCGTCGAGATCGAGGGCGACCCTGAAGCGCAGCTCGCCGTCCGGTACAACCAGTTCCAGTTGATCGTGGCGGCACCGCGGTTCACCGAGGATGCCAGCATCGGTGCGAAAACGCTGTCCGGCTACGGCTATCGCCATCACGTCTTCTGGGACACCGAGCTGTTCATGGTTCCGCACTTCACGTTCACCGCCCCGCAGGTGGCCCGCAACATGCTGTCGTACCGTTGCCGACGGCTGGCTGGCGCGAGGGAGAAAGCCGCAGCCAACGGCTACGCGGGTGCGCAGTTCCCCTGGGAGAGCGCCGACACCGGACGCGAGGTGACGCCGACCTGGGTGCGTCACTACGTCGATCCCAGCGGCTTCGTCCGGATCTGGACTGGCGACATCGAGATCCACATCACCGCCGATCTC
The DNA here is from genome assembly GCA_049688555.1 of Propionicimonas sp. Classification (GTDB taxonomy): domain Bacteria; phylum Actinomycetota; class Actinomycetes; order Propionibacteriales; family Propionibacteriaceae; genus Propionicimonas. The sequence continues at coordinate 4,819 of JBAVKY010000155.1, read as the reverse complement.
GCGTACGCCGTCATGCAGTACTGGCGGGTCACGGGTGACGACGCGTTCCTGCGTGACCAGGGCGCCGAACTCGTATTGGACGGGGCTCAATTCTGGGCTTCGGCCGCCGCCGTCGAGTCGGACGGCCACTTTCACCTGCGGGATGTCATCGGACCCGACGAATACCACGAGCATGTCGACGACAACGCCTACACCAACTACCTGGCAGCCTGGCACCTGCGTACTGCCGAGCAGGTGCTTTCATGGCTGGAGCGGACGGCGCCGCAGCGGGCGACCGAGCTGGTGGCGGCCCTGGGGATCGATGAGGTCACCCGCACTCGCTGGGTGACGGTGGCAGACCAGCTGTACCTGCCGCTGGATCCCGCCACCGGGCTGGTGGAACAGTTCAGCGGCTACTTCTCCCTGACCGACGTCGACCGCGAGGTGATCCGCGATCCGTCCCGGCGGCTTTCGATGCAGCAGCTGCTCGGCATCGACGGCTGCAACCTCACCCAGAACGTCAAGCAGCCGGACGTCCTCATGCTCGCGCACCTGTTGCCGGAACTCGTCACCGCACAGCAGCTTGCAGCGAACTATCACTACTACGATCCCCGCACCGACCACGAACAGGGTTCCAGCTTGGGGCCGGCGATCAGCGCGGCGATCGCGTGCCGGGCCGGGGACACCGAGCGCGCGTACGAGCACTTCCTGCGAGCGGCCCGAGCTGACCTGCTCGACCTTCGGGGAAACACCGCCGACGGGATCCATGGCGCCTCCGCCGGCGGGTTGTGGCAGGCGGTGGTGCTGGGCTTCGCCGGGCTGCGGATCACCGAAGACGGCTGGTCTCTCTCCCCCGCCGTGCCCCCCCACTGGCGGCGGCTGCGGTTCTGCTTCCGTTGCCGCGGGCAGCGTCACGTCGCTGAGGTGGTCACAGCTGTGGGACACTAGGTACAGGGTCCCACCAGATTGCAGGGCCCGACATCGCACTGCACGGCCACCTTGCCGGCGGATCCCCGCCGAGGACGAGTGAGCGGAGATGCCTGCGGTGAACCTCTTGTGAAAGCAGTTTCTTCTTGTCCCAACACACCACCACGTCCGCAACCTTCGACGCCCTGGGCGTCCCGTCGCGGCTCGTGGCCCCGCTCATCGGGAGCGGTATCGTCGCTCCCTTCCCGATTCAGACCGCCACCCTGCCTGACACCCTGGCCGGCCGCGACGTGCTCGGCCGTGGCCGTACCGGCTCCGGCAAAACCCTCGCCTTCGCGCTGCCGCTGGTGGCGCGGTTGGCTGGTCTGGTGCCTTCCGGCGACGCGATTCCCCGTCGCTCCCGGCCCGGCCACCCGCGGGCGCTGGTCCTGGCTCCCACCCGCGAGCTCGCCAGCCAGATCACCGAGGTCATCGCGCCGTTGGCCAAAGCAGCCGGACTTCAGGTGATGACCATCTTCGGTGGCGTGAGCCAGCACCGCCAGGTGGAAACCCTGCGACGCGGCGTCGACATCGTCGTGGCGACTCCTGGTCGCCTCGAAGACCTGATGTCGCAGCGCCACATCGCCTTGGACTCCATCGCGGTGACCGTGTTGGACGAGGCCGACCACATGGCCGACCTCGGCTTCCTGCCCGGCGTGACCCGCATTCTCAAGGCGACTCCTGCCGGTACCCAGCGGCTGCTGTTCTCGGCCACCCTCGATCGTGGAGTGGACCGGCTCGTCGCGCAGTTCCTGCACCAACCGCTGGTGCACAGCGTCGACCCGGCGGAATCTGCCGTGACCGCCATGGAGCACCACGTGTTCCTGGTTCACGACGCGGCGCAGAAGGGCGAAGTCGTGAAAGCGCTGGCGGGAGGAACCAGCCGGCGGCTGCTGTTCACGCGCACCAAGCATCAGGCTAAGAAGTTGGCTCGCCAGCTCACCTCGTCCGGGATTCCGGCGGTGGAACTGCACGGCAACCTGTCGCAGAACGCCCGCGAACGCGGGTTGGAGGCGTTCGCTTCGGGTGACGTGAACGTCATGGTGGCCACGGACATCGCAGCGCGCGGGATCCATGTCGACAACATCGAACTGGTCGTCCACGTCGATCCGCCGGCCGAGCACAAGGCCTACCTGCACCGTTCCGGACGGACGGCCCGCGCCGGACACGGCGGCGACGTCGTCACCATGGTGCTGCCCGAACAGCGCGGGGACTTCAAGGCTCTGGCTCGCGCCGCGAAGATCGATGCCGAACCGGCGTCGGTTCACGCCGGTGACGCCCGGGTCCTTGCCCTTGTGGGTGAGGTGGCACCGTCCGTCCTGCCCAGCGATGCGCCCCTGGCGGCTTCGCGAGCGGCCGCACCGGCGCCGCAGGCCCGCAAGAGCGCAGCTCCGCAGGCTGGCCGGGGCGCTGCTCCGCAGAACCGGACTTCGCGGGCCCCGCGGCCGTCGACCACCACGGCGGCTACGTTCTCCAGCCGACGCGACCGGGGCAACCGGCGTCCGTCGACGGGAACGCGGCGCTCCGCCTGAGCCCAGCCTGGGTCGCCGCAGCCGATCATCGACTGCGGCGACCACCCGGGGTCCCCCTGGGCTCCCAACCGGAGTAGCCTCGAAGGAGGCGCCTCGTGGCCCCGGCTCGGGGCGTGTGAGGCGAGGCAACGACGCTCTCGCCCGCATTGGAGGAGATGCGATGTCGGCGACATTGTTGACCCCGCTCATGGTGGGGAACACCGAACTCAAGAACCGTATGGCCGTCGCACCGATGGTCACCTGCTACTGCGATGAAGACGGCATGCCGACCGAGCAGTTCATCGCCTATCACGAGGCCCGGGCGGCGGGCGGCTTCGGCCTCATCATCACCGAGGACTACGCGGTCGACCCCCGCGGACGCGGTTTTTGGTGCGCCGGCTTGTGGAAGGACGAACAGGTCGCGCCGCACCGCGAGCTGACCGAGCGCGTGCACGCCGCCGGCGCCAAGATCTTCGCCCAGATCTATCACTGTGGCCGCCAGACCTCGTCGGCGCTGATCGGCGCCCAGCCGGTGTCAGCCTCGGCGTTGCCCTGTCCGACCATGGGCGAAGTCCCCCACGCCTTGACCGGCGACGAGATCGAAACCATTGTCGGGCAGTTCGGCGACACCGCACGCCGGGCCAAGGAAGCCGGCTTCGACGGCGTGGAAGTGCATGGGGCGCACGGCTACCTGATCGCTCAATTCATGTCCGGCTATTCGAACAAGCGCACCGACGACTACGGCGGCCCGTTGCACAACCGCCTGCGGTTCCCGCTGGAGATCATCGCCGACATCAGGGCCAAGTGCGGCGACGACTTCGTGGTCTCGTTCCGCATCTCGGCTGACGAGTACGTGATCGGTGGCCGGGACCTGGCCGAAACGAAGGTGATCTGCCGGCAACTGGAGGCCGCCGGGGTCGACCTGGTGCACATCAGCGCCGGAACCTACGAGAGCGCCTGGGCGATCATTCCGCCGCTGGGCCAGCCGTACGCCTGGCTCGCGGACGTCGCCGCCGAGGTCAAAGCGGTGGTGACGATTCCGGTTCAGGTCGTGGGGAGGATCAAGACCCCCCAGGTGGCCGAGAACATCCTGCGCGCCGGTCAGGCCGACCTGATCTCCTTCGGGCGGGCCTCCCTGGCCGACCCGGACCTGCCACGCAAGTACGCCGAAGGCCACCCCGAACAGATTCGCGAGTGCATCGGCTGCAACCAGGGCTGCATCTCGATCCTGTTCCTCAACCAGCCGATCAGGTGCCTGGTGAATCCGTCCCTTGGGTTCGAGGGCGCCAAGGAGATCAAACCAGCGCAGACCCAGAAGAAGGTGCTCGTGGTCGGCGGCGGACCCGCCGGGTTGGAAGCCGCGCGCGGCGCGACGTTGGCGGGCCACGAGGTGGTGCTGTATGAACGGCAGGATCACCTGGGCGGCAACTTCCGGGTCGGCGCCATTCCACCGGCCAAAGGGGAACTGACGGCCTACCTCACCTGGCTGGGCGAAGAACTCGGCCGGCTGGGCGTTCCGGTCAGCTTGGGTTCTGAGGTGACCGCCGACGTCGTGGCCGAGGTGAACCCCGATGTCGTGGTGTACGCGGCCGGTGCCAAGCACCTGCGTCCGCCCATTCCTGGAATCGAGCAGGCGCACGTGGTGGAAGCCTGCGACGTGCTTACCGGGCTCGCGCTGGTCGGACCTCGCGTGGTGGTCGCCGGCGGCGGGATGATCGGCAGCGAGACCGCGCTGTACCTGGCCTCGATCGGACGCCAGGTGACGATCGTCGATCAGCTCCCGGCGGTGGCTCTTGAGGAGAACGCCGCGCGGCGCCACTTCCTGATGAAGCAGCTGGATCAGTACAGCGTCCAGCAGGTGGTCGAAGCCAGGATCACCGGGATCGGCGAGGATTCGGTGTCGGTCGTGCAGCACGGCACCGCCAGTACCCTGCCTTGCGACACGGTGGTGCTGGCCCTTGGCATGACACCCGACGTGGGACCGCTGCGCTCGATCCGGAACGTCGCCGAGGTCAAGGTGATCGGCGATGCTGTCGAGGCATCGGACGGGTTGAAGGCCAGCCGGGAGGGCTTCGTCTGCGGACTCGCGCTGTAGCGAATTGCGCTTTGCCGCCATGGCTCGGAGTTCGGGCGTGAAGGGGTGCCTCGCGGTGGGTTGACTGGGATCAGGCGCGGCGGGTGCTCTTCGCAGCTGGTGAACATGTGGATGCGCCGGCATGAGGTGATGGGCCTCGCATATAATAATACATATGTTCGATTTGCAGGGGATCGGGTCGTTGGGCGCCGAAGCGGCCCTCGCCACGGTCGAACACGCCCAACGGGACCGGCGTCACGCCGAGGTGGTGGAGGCGTTGGGCATGCTG
>JBAVKY010000154.1:0-10967 GCA_049688555.1 Propionicimonas sp. | reverse complement strand
TTTCTGCTTGTCAGGACGGTTTCGGGGCGGTCATCGATGCCACGTCGAGGGCCTTGGCCAGCTCTTCCTCTGAGATCTCCCCCCGCTCCACGTAGCCGAGGTCGCGGACTGCCTGGGCGACGGTCAGATTGTGCTTCACGGAGTGTTTGGCGATCTTCGCGGCCGCCTCGTAGCCGATGATCCGGTTCAGCGGCGTGACGATGGACGGGGATGACTCGGCCAACTGCCGGCACCGCTCGACGTTGGCCGAGATTCCGTCGACGCAGCGCGTGGCAAGCAGGCGTGAAACGTTCCCGACCAGCGTGATGGACTCCAGCAGGTTGTGGGCCATCACCGGCAGCATCACCAGCAGGTCGAAGTTGCCCTGCGCGCCGGCGAAAGCGATCGTGGCGTCGTTCCCCATCACCTGGGCGGCCACCATGACCGTCGCTTCCGGCAGCACCGGATTCACCTTCCCCGGCATGATCGACGAACCCGGCTGCAGGTCGGGCAGCGCGATCTCGCCGATCCCGGTCCGGGGTCCCGACCCCATCCAGCGAAGGTCGTTGGCGATCTTGACCAGAGAGACCGCGATCGTGCGCAACGCCCCGGAGGTTTCCACCAGCGAGTCCTGGGCCGCCTGGGCCTCGAAATGGTTGGACGCCTCCACCAGCGCCAGCCCGGTGTGCTCGGCGATCAACTCGATGACCCGCGCTGAGAATCCGGGAGGGGTGTTGATCCCCGTCCCGACCGCGGTGCCGCCCAACGGCAGCTCGCTGAGCCTCGGCAGCGTGGTCTTCACACGCTCGATTCCGTAGCGCAGTTGCGTGGCGTAGCCGCTGAACTCCTGCCCGAGCATGATCGGCGTGGCATCCATCAGGTGGGTCCTGCCGGACTTCACGACGGTCGCGAATTCGCTCGCCTTCGCCTCCAGCGATCGGGCCAGCACGTCCAGTCCCGGCAGCAGCTCTTCGGTGACGGCCTGCATCGCGGCGATGTGGATCGAGGACGGGAACACGTCGTTCGATGACTGCGAAGCGTTCACCTGATCGTTTGGATGGACGGGGCGGCCGAGCCTGGCGGAGGCCAACGAAGCCACCACCTCATTGGTGTTCATGTTGGAAGACGTGCCCGAGCCGGTCTGGAAGACATCGATCGGGAACTGGATGTCGTGCCGTCCGGCGATCACCTCGTCGGCGGCCGCCACGATGGCCTCGGCAACGTCAGCTTCGATCACGCCCAACTCCGCATTGGCCAGGGCGGCCGCACGTTTGATCTGTCCGAGGGCTGCGATGTGGTGCGGCGACAAGCCGCGTCCGGAGATCGGGAAGTTCTCGACCGCGCGCTGCGTCTGGGCGGCGTACAGGGCATCCGCCGGTACGCGGACTTCGCCCATCGTGTCGTGCTCAATGCGGTATTCCATGGCTCAAGCCTAGGCTTGCCGTCCATGGGGGTCGTCGCTGAGGTCACCGACCAGGTGCTGCTGGCGGTCTCGCTGATCCCGCCGGGCCGCGTCACCAGCTACAAGTCCATCGGGCTGCTGGTGGGCTGCGGCCCCCGGGTCGTGGCGCGTGTGTTGGCAACCGACGGCGGGTCGGTGTGCTGGTGGCGGGTGGTGCATGCTGACGGAACCATCGCCGCGCACCTGGTCGAGCGGGCCCGCGCCCACCTGGCCAGCGAGGGGGTTGTCGTGCAGGGGAACCGTGTCGATTTCGGGCGTCACGGCGTCTCGGCCGGCTAGGGCGGTGGTGGGAGCCGGCCAACGAGGCCTCCGCCAAGCGGCGCGAGGACATCACATCGATTTGGGCGGTGGGCGTCAGTTCGTGTAATGTCAACCGCTGTCCGGCCCCTATAGCTCAGTCGGCAGAGCGTCTCCATGGTAAGGAGAAGGTCTGCGGTTCGATTCCGCATGGGGGCTCTGCGTGCGGAGAGACGGAATGACCGCCCGTCGTCCCAGGTTCTGGGTCTCCGGACGAGGGGCGGGATAGCTCAGGCGGTAGAGCAAGCGGCTCATAATCGCTGTGTCGCGGGTTCAAGTCCCGCTCCCGCTACAACGCAAGACCCACTGGTAGGAAGAGAGAGCACGATGGCCAAGAAGCAAGCCGACGTTCGGCCGAAGATCACCTTGGCGTGCACTCAGTGCAAAGAGCGCAACTACATCACCAAGAAGAATCGCCGCAACGACCCTGACCGGTTGGAGCTGAAGAAGTTCTGCCCCAAGTGCCACGTGCACACCGCTCACCGCGAGACCCGCTGAAACCCCAGCGCTCGGGCCGCCCACCTGCGTGTGGGCGGCTCTTGTGCGTTCAGGCGCGTTGCGCGGGTGGGCTGATGGCCTCACGATCGGCTCTTGGGCGGTGATGGACCGGATCGGTGGATCAGGTCCGCGCGATCTCGCCGGGCATGGTGTCGCGTTAGCCTAGGCGCATGCCGATCAACCAACTGCACGAGGGTAGGACCTATCCCGCCACGGCGGCGCTGCTGGTGACCCGGGAACGGATCGCCCAGTTTGCCGCCGCCCTCGGTGATGCCGACAATCCCGCCTACGGGGGTCCCCACCCGATGGCACCGCCCACGTTCGCCGTCGTGTTGTCCTCGGCCGCGTGGGGCGCCATGTTCGACGATCCAGACCTGCAGCTCTCGCTCAGCCGTACGGTCCACGTCGACCAGAAGTTCGTCTGGCGGCGTCCGTTACGCGAGGGCGATGAGGTGTCGGCAGTCCTCACGATTGAACGGGTTCGTCCGCGCGGGTCGACCGCGATCGTGGGCATCGCCGTCGAACTCAACACCACCGCCGGAGAACACCTCTGCACCGCCACCTCCACCCTGATGCACACCGCCCGGGAGACCGCATGACCGCCAACATCGGGCCGGGGCTGGAACTGCCCGGCTTTTCTCACATCGTCACCCGCGACGACCTGGTCAGGTACGCCGACGCATCCGGCGACGACAACCCCATCCACCTATCGGAGGAGAAGGCCGCCGAACTCGGGCTTCCCGGGGTGATCGCCCACGGCATGCTCACGATGGGGACGGCGCTGCGCGTCGTCACCGACTGGATTGGCGACCCGGCCCGTGTGCTCAGTTACCAGGTGCGTTTCACCAAGCCAGTCGTGGTGGACGAGGTCGTCGGCGCTGCCGTGCAATTCGGCGGCCGGGTTACGGCGGTGACCGACGACGTCGCCAAGGTGACGCTTGAGGTCACGTGCGAGGGCGCCAAGGTGCTGGGCGCCGCCGTCGCCGAGGTGCGCCTTGACTGACCCGACGAGCGGGGTCACGCTGGCCGACCTCACCACGCTCCGGGTCGGTGGCCCGGCGAGTCGGGTGGTGGAACCAGCCGACGAGGCGTCCCTGATCGAAGCGGTGAGCGCCTGCGACGCCACCGGTGAGCCCGTCCTGCTCGTCGGAGGCGGTTCCAACCTGCTCGTATCGGACGTCGGCTTCGATGGCGCTGTGATCCGGCTGAACGCGTTGCGGGGGATCGCGACCGAGGACGTGATGGCCTGTTCAGGCGCGTTCCTGCGCGTGGCTGCCGGTGAGCCGTGGGACAACGTGGTGGCGCACTGCGTGGCCAACGGGTTCGTTGGGGTGGAGGCGCTGTCGGGGATTCCCGGACTGGCGGGCGCGACCCCGATCCAGAACGTTGGGGCCTACGGCCAGGAGGTGTCGCACGCCATCGCCCGCGTCCGCACCTACGACCGGGTCGAGCGAAAGGTGCGCACGTTCAGCGTGGCCGAGTGCGGGTTCGGCTACCGATACTCCCGCTTCAAGGCTGATCCAGGTCGGTGGCTGGTGCTGTCGATCAGCCTTCAGTTACGACTGGGGGCAGACTCGGCCCCGATCCGTTACGCCGAACTCGCGCGGCGCCTCGGCGTCGAACCCGGAAGCCGCGCCCCCCTCGCCGAGACCCGCCGGGCGGTGATCGACCTGCGCAAGGCCAAAGGGATGGTGTTGGACGCCTCGGATCATGACACCTGGAGCGCGGGAAGCTTCTTCACCAACCCGTTCTTGAGTGCCGAGCAGGCCGCCGCGCTGCCTCCCGATGCCCCCAGGTACCCGACGGGGGAGCGGGTCAAGAGCAGTGCTGCCTGGCTGATCGAACACGCCGGGTTCGGTAAGGGTTACGGCACCCCACCAGCCACGCTGTCCACGAAACACACCCTGGCGCTCACGAATCGCGGCGGTGCGCGAGCGGCTGACATCCTGTCGCTGGCGCGTGAGATTCGCGATGGGGTTGAGACGGCTTTCGGCGTCCGGCTGGTGCCAGAACCCTTCCTCGTCGGGTGCTCGCTGGAGCCTTGACCCGCCCGGGCTGTCGCCCCTGGCGCAGGGCGCCCCTAGACTGGCCCGCGGTTGAGTGAGAGGAAGTCCCCGTGAGCATCCTGACGTCCGTTCCGCTGGCGCCCAGAGACCCCATCCTTGGGCTGACCGAGCAGTTCGTCTCCGACCCGCGGCCCGAGAAGGTCAACCTCGGGGTCGGGGTCTACCTCGGTGAGGACGGTCGGATCCCGCTGCTGGACTGCGTGAAGGTGGCTGAGGCCCGGTTGGCGGCGGCGCCAGCGCCGCGTGGCTACCTTCCCATCGACGGTCTGGCGGCCTACAACACCAGCGTGAAGCAACTCGTTTTCGGGGCGACCGCTGAGCCAGTGGCGTCCGGTCGGGTGGTGACGGTGCAGGGACTCGGTGGCACCGGTGCGCTGAAGGTCGGTGCCGAGTTCCTCAAGGTGACCTCGGCGAGGGGCACGGTGCTGATCTCCGATCCTTCCTGGGAGAACCACCAGGCGCTGTTCGGCCGCGCCGGATTCGACGTCCAGAGCTACCGCTACTACAACCGCGCGCTCGGCGGCATCGACATCGACGGAATGCTCGCCGATCTGGCCGCGGCGGCCGCCGGCACGATCGTGGTCTTGCATGCCTGCTGTCACAACCCGACCGGCTATGACCTGAGCGCCGCGCAATGGCAGCAGGTCGCTACGGTCGTGGTCGAGCGCGGACTTGTGCCGTTCCTCGACGTGGCGTACCAGGGCTTTTCCGAAGGCATCGAGCCGGACGGGGCGGTCGTGGCGCGATTCGCCGCGTTGGGTGTCCCGCTGCTCGTCGCCTCGTCGTTCAGCAAGAGCTTCAGCCTGTACGGCGAACGGGTCGGTGGGTTGAGCGTGGTGGCCGGCGACGCCGAGGAGGCCTCGCGGGTGCTCTCACAGCTCAAGGTGACGATCCGCACCTCCTATTCCAGCCCCCCGACCCACGGGGCATCGGTGGTGGCCACCGTCCTGGGCGATGCCGAGCTTCGGGCCGGCTGGGTCAGCGAGTTGGAGGCGATGCGGTTGCGGATCCGTGCGATGCGAACCGCGCTGGTGGCTGGGTTGGTGGCTGCTGGTGCCAGCGTCGACATGGGCTTCATCGCCGACCAGGTTGGGATGTTCAGCTACTGCGGCCTCAGCGCCGAGCAGATGGCCGAGTTGCGGACCGTCCATGCCGTCTACGGCACGGACGCCGGACGGATCTGTGTCGCGGCGCTGAACCAGGGCAATGTCGCCAGGGTCGCCTCGGCGATCGCTGCCGTCCTGTAGTTAGCTCTCGCCGGCCAGTTCGACTCGCGCGGGGTAACCACGTACAATCTTCGTCTTGGTGACCGGCACCTATTTGGCCATGCCCACAAGGCGACGGCGAGGGTGACTTTCACCACCAAGGGCAATAGCTCAATTGGCAGAGCAGCGGTCTCCAAAACCGCAGGTTGGGGGTTCAAGTCCCTCTTGCCCTGCTGCAGAACTGCGCACACATGACAGCGAAGGACGGCCCACTCGTGGCGGAGGAACAGGACCAGGCGAATGCTGACGTCCCCGATGAGCCGACCCCTGAGCCAGTTGAGCTGCAGGATCTGCCGCTGACCGAGGCGGAGCAGGTGGCCATCGCGGCTGCCGGCGCCCGTCCGGCCCGAAAGGCCACCACTGTTGAGGCCAAGGGGCATGCCACGCGCAAGCGCTCCGAGGCCAGCCACACCCCGGAGAAGGTCAAGCGCACCACCCCGATCCAGTTTGCGAAGGAATCGATCGAGGAACTTCGCAAGGTGATGTGGCCGACCCTGAGCCAGTTGCAGCAGTACTTCATCGTGGTGTTGGTGTTCGTCCTGATCATCATCGCCTTTGTCGGCGCGTTGGACCTGCTGTTCGGTTGGGCCCTGCTGAAGACGCTCGGCTGAGCACAAGGAAGCGAGAGACGACGTGACTGATACCCCCACCGACCCCTACCAAGCATCCGAGGATTTTGAGATCGACCTAGGGTCGCTCGAATCCAGCGCGGACGAGGTCGAGCTGAACCTCGACTTCGCCGAAGGTCTCGACACCCCGCCCGAGGCCGACGACCTGCTGCTCAACCTTGGCGACGAGCCGGTCGAAGAGTCTGAGCCCGAGTCCGACGAGTTGGACGCCGACGAAGAGGCTGTGGTGGCCGAACTGCGGCAGAATCTGCGCGCCCAGATCGGCGACTGGTACGTCATCCACACCTATTCGGGGATGGAGAACCGGGTCAAGCAGAACCTTGACAACCGGGTCAAGACCCTCGGCATGGAGGACTACATCTTCGAGGCCGTCGTGCCGACCGAGGAGGTCACCGAGACACGCAACGGCGCCAAGAAGTCCGTCACACGCACGGTGCTGCCCGGATACGTGCTGGTACGGATGGAACTGACGGACGCCTCCTGGGCCGCTGTGCGGCACACCCCGTCGGTGACCGGCTTCGTAGCGCATGCCAACGCCCCCGTCCCGCTCAGCCTCGACGAGGTCGAGAAGATGCTGGCCCCGGCTGCTCTGGCCAAGGCCGCTGCCGCTGCCACCGGTTCCAAGCCGCGCAGCAAGAAGATCGAGGTCGCCGACTTCACGATCGGGGACTCGGTCATGGTGGTCCAGGGCCCCTTCGCCGGGGTGCACGCGACCATCACCGAGATCAATGCGAACAGCCAGCGGCTCAAGGCTCTGGTGGAGATCCTCGGCCGGGAAACCCCGGTGGATCTCACCTTCGGCCAGATCCAGAAGGTCTAGCTCTCGCATGGCGGTCGGCCAGCCAGGTCGACCGTGACCACGAATCACCACGACAAAGGACCCACTCATGCCTCCCAAGAAGAAGGTTGCCGCGATCGTCAAGGTTGCCTTGAACGCGGGCGCGGCCACTCCTGCACCGCCGGTCGGTACCGCCCTCGGTCCGCACGGCGTCAACATCATGGAGTTCTGCAAGCGGTACAACGCCGAAACCGAGCCGATGCGCGGCAACGTCATTCCGGTTGAGATCACGATCTTCGAGGACCGGACGTTCACGTTCATCACGAAGACGCCGCCCGCCGCCGAGCTGATCAAGAAGGCCGCAGGCCTCAAGAGCGGCTCGGCCCGTCCCCACACCGACAAGGTGGGGAAGCTGACAGCCGAGCAGGTGCGCGAGATCGCCGCCACGAAGCTGCCCGACCTGAACGCCAACGACATTGACGCCGCGATGAAGATCGTGGCTGGAACGGCGCGTTCCATGGGCGTCACCGTCGAGGGCTGACAACCACCACCACCGTGGGAGGGCATCGCGCCCGCACCACACCTGGCACCGGTCCACACGAGGGCCGCACCAACAACAGGAGACCAGACATGAAGCGAAGCAAGGCTTACCGGGCCGCCGAAGAGGCGATCAAGGCCGATCAGTTGTACACCCCCGAGGAAGCCATCGCGCTGGCGAAGCAGGGCGCCTCGGCCAAGTTCGACGAGACCATCGAGGTTGCGGTGCGTCTCGGCGTAGACCCCCGCAAAGCGGACCAGATGGTGCGCGGCACGGTCATCCTTCCCAACGGCACTGGCAAGACGGCAAGGGTCCTCGTCTTCGCCACCGGTGAGAAGGCCGCCGAGGCACTGGCTGCCGGCGCAGATGAAGTCGGTTCCGACGACCTGATCGAGAAGATCACCGGCGGCTACCTCGACTTCGACTCAGTCGTCGCCACCCCCGACCTGATGGGCAAAGTTGGGCGGTTGGGCCGCGTCCTCGGCCCGCGCGGCCTGATGCCGAACCCGAAGACCGGGACGGTCACCATGGACGTGGCAAAGGCCGTCACCGAGATCAAGGGCGGCAAGATCGAGTTCCGGGTCGACCGGCACGCGAACCTGCACCTGATTGTCGGCAAGGCGTCCTTCGCCCCTGCACTGCTGGCGCAGAACTACTTCGCTGCTCTCGACGAGGTGCTGCGCCTGAAGCCCAGCGCCTCCAAGGGTCGCTACCTTGCGAAGATCACCGTGTCCTCCACGATGGGCCCCGGCATCGCAGTGGATCCGACCCGGACCAAGCCTACGGAGTGATCTAAGAAACCCGTTGTCAGACGGGCGCAGCGGGCCTTGCGGCAATCCACCGCCGGGCCCGCTGTGGTGTTCTAGGGTGTCGGTCATGGCAACGCTGGCGGACACCTTCGCGCTGAGACTCGAACGCTATCTCCCAACCCTCACGGCAAGCCTTGTCGCCGTTTACGGTGATCGAGCCCAGGAATTGCTCGAGCGGGTGCGCGCGCTGATGTGGGGCGCTCTCGAGGCTCGTGGCGAGGATCTACGGCTGCTGGACGAGGAACGCCTACTCGCCCCAGATTGGCTGCAGCGTCCCGACATGGTCGGCTACGTCACCTACACCGAAAGGTTCTCCTCGAACCTCAGCGGCGTGGGGGAGCACTTGGACTATCTGTCCGACCTGGGTGTCACGTACCTGCACCTGATGCCGCTGCTGCGCCCGCGGCACGGTGCCAATGACGGCGGCTACGCGGTGGCCGACTACCGGGCCGTCCGAGCCGATCTGGGAACCATGGCGGATCTGAGCGAACTGGCCGCCCGACTGCGCGACCGCGGCATCTCTCTGGTGCTCGATCTGGTGCTGAACCACGTTGCCCGGGAGCACGAGTGGGCCGTGCGCGCCCGAGCCGGGGAGGGCAAGTACCGCGACTACTTCCGGATCTTTCCCGACCGTGTCGAGCCGGACGCCTTTGAGCGGACGCTGCCGGAGGTGTTCCCCGATTTCGCACCCGGCAACTTCACCTGGGACGAAGGCGTCAAAGGCTGGGTCTGGACCACGTTCAATGACTACCAATGGGACGTCGACTGGTCCAACCCGGATGTGTTCTGCGAGTTTCTCGACATCATCTGCTTCCTCGCCAACGCTGGTGTGGAGGTGATCCGGCTGGATGCAATCGCGTTCATCTGGAAGCGGCTGGGAACCAACTGCCAGAACGAGCCGGAGGTGCATCACCTCACCCGGGCGTTGCGCGCCGCGCTGCGCATCGTTGCCCCTGCGGTGGCGTTCAAGGCGGAGGCGATTGTCGGTCCGGACGACCTGATCAAGTACCTCGGCACCGGGGTTCACCATGGTCGGCTCTCCGACATGGCCTACCACAACTCGTTGATGGTGCAGTTGTGGAGCGCGCTGGCGTCCCGTCATACGCGGCTGGCCGAGATCGCGCTGTCCAACGTGCCGCCCAAGCCCACGACCACCACCTGGGGCACCTACGTCAGGTGCCACGACGACATCGGTTGGGCGATCGGCGATGCCGATGCCGCGGCAGCGCAGATCGACGGCTACGGGCACCGTGGCTTCCTGTCGGACTTCTTCAGCGGGGAGTACCCAGGCTCCTTCGCCCAAGGCATGGTCTTTCAGTTCAATCCGCACACGGGTGACCGGCGGATCTCGGGAAGCTGCGCCAGCCTGGCTGGACTGGAGCGGGCGATGGTAAGCGGTGACGGCTACCGGGTCGACGATGCCATCCGACGGATCCTACTGCTCTACACCGTCGCGCTCGGGTTCGGCGGCGTCCCCCTGCTCTACATGGGCGACGAGTTGGGCATGCTCAACGACTACGGCTTCGTTGACGTGCCCGAGCACGCCAAGGACAACCGGTGGGTGCATCGGCCCCGGATGGACTGGGAGCTGGCAGCCCAGGCCAACCGAGATCCCGAGAGCGTGCCGGGACGTATCAGGGCCGGGCTCGCGCACGTGATCGACGTGCGGCGGCACACCCCCGCCCTGCACGCCTCGATCGAGTCCGTCGTGGTGGCGAGCCCGGATCCGCGTCTGCTGCTCCTGCGGCGGGAACACCCGGAGGCGACGATGGTGATGGTCTACAACTTCTCGGAGGGCCCCACCTACCTGCCGTGCGAGGTGCTGCGCGGCCCGCTGGGCATGAACCCAACGGAGTTACTGGGGGGACACACGTACTCACTGGACCCTCACGGGCTGCGGATCGACCCGTATCAGGCCTTGTGGTTGCAGACGCAGTGGGGCTGAGTCCCCGACCGTCTGGCCACGTCTCGGTGTCTGGGATGTGATCGCGTGTTCCTGTCGTGAGTTGTGTGGGCGATCAGTGCGCCGGGGGCACAGCGGGTGCTGGTGGCGAGGGGCCGGCTGTCTCGGATGGGGTGGTTGTCGCAGCTGGCGATCACGGTCGCGATTTGGCCGCCGGCCGCCAGCTGGCCTAAGCTGGCACACGCCGTAGACCGCTGGTGCGGTCCTGGTTGGCCAGGGCCGGCAAATCCCGCGCAGGTGAAACGTGAATTGCTCCGTTGTCGATTGGTGGCAGCGAGTTCTCCCCGGATCGCCTTGCGCGCCGGGGATCTTCTTTCCCCCGGGGTGTCTTCGGCTGACACAACAAGAAGTGGGGAAGGAGACCCATGGCGAAGCCGGACAAGGCAGTTGCCGTTGACGAGTTGAAGGATGCCTTCAGCACCTCTGCGGCCGCCGTGCTGACCGACTACCGCGGACTCACCGTCAAGGACCTGAAGGCTTTGCGCCGGTCCCTCGGTGATGCCGCCACCTACGCCGTGGCGAAGAACACACTGACCACGATCGCAGCCCGCCAAGCGGGCATCGAGGGTCTCGACGAGCAACTCGCCGGACCGACAGCGATCGCTTTCATCCGCGGGGACGTTGCCACCGTGGCCAAGGGTCTGCGTGACTTCGCCAAGGCGAACCCCCTTCTGGTGATCAAG
>JBAVKY010000153.1:0-3401 GCA_049688555.1 Propionicimonas sp. | reverse complement strand
ATGCACCACGTGTTCGAGGGCTATGAACCGTGGGCTGGCGAGATCAAGACCCGGACGACCGGTTCGCTGGTGGCCGACCGGACCGGCTCGGTGACGGCCTACGCGCTGTTCAACCTCCAGGAGCGCGGCGTGCTGTTCGTCTCGCCCGGCGACGAGGTGTACGAAGGCATGATCGTCGGCGAGAACCCGCGCGCGGACGACATGGACGTCAACCCCACGAAGGAGAAGAAGCTCACCAACGTGCGCTCCTCCACCGGGGACGAGCTCGAACGGCTGATCCCACCCCGACCGCTCTCGCTGGAACAGTCCCTGGAGTTCTGCCGCGAGGAGGAATGCCTCGAGGTGACGCCCAAGAACGTGCGGATCCGCAAGGTGCTGCTCGACGCCAACGAGCGAGCCAAGATCCGAAGCCGGGCCAAGAAGGCCTGAGCTGCGGTCAGCCCAGTCCGGCCGACCAGCCCAGTCCGGCCGGTCACCCCAGTCCGGACAGGAGACCCTGGAAGGCCTCGACGATGTCCGCTTCGGCGGCGTCCCGGCTCACCGTCGGCGTGCCATCGCCGGACTGCGGCCCGTAGCGCCCGAAGAAGCTGTGCACCGAGCCCGGGATCACGACGCGTCGCGAGCCTGGGGGCAGCAACGCCATCCCCGCCTCGACCTTCGTCGCCGCGGCGACCTGGTCATGCTCGCCCTGCAGGCTGAGGGCCTTGATCGGTAGGGCCGCCAGGCTGGCCCCGTCCGGCGGGTAAGCGCCCATCAGCACCAGCCCGGCCACCGGGTTACGGCCGGCCTTCGCTTCATCGGCCAGGTATTGGGCGGCCATGGCCCCGCCCAGGGAGTGCCCGGCCAGCACGACCTGCCTGCCCGCTGCGTACCGGGCGATCAGCGCGCTCGCGCGTCCGGTCTGGGTGACGGCAAGGTCGAACGGGAACTCCGGGATCACGCTCAGGTACCCCGCTCCCGCCAGTCGGCGGGCCAGCCATTCGTAGGCCTGGGGCCGGACGAGTCCGCCCGGGTAGACGATCACCAGAACCGGTTGCAGACGAGTCCCCGCCGCCGGCCGGGCGACGACGACGCGTCCGTCGGCGTCCTCCACGCTGACCGTGACCGACAACGAGGCCGCGTCGCTGATCGCGTCCTGGCCCACCACCAGCGGCGGACGGACGAGCACTGGCCACGCCAAGCCAAGCCCAAAGGCCGCAGCGCAGGCAAGGACGAGCGCGACCCAGCGCAGGACCGCCTTCACCGCCGCAGCAAGCCGGGGTCGGGACGCCAGTGCAGCCCGGCCTCCGGATCGACCAACGCCTCCTGAGCGGCGGCGATGCCGTCGACCACGAGCGGCAGGTCGAGGGCGACGTTGCGTTTCACCAGCGCCAGCCCGATCGGACCGAGCTCGTAGTGGCGTTCCGAGCTGCCCATCCGCCCCACCACCCGATCGCCCGCGAACACCTCCGCGCCCACAGCGGGCAGCCGTTCGGCGCTGCCGTCCAGTTGCAGCAGCGTGAGCCGGCGCGGCGGCCGGCCCAGGTTGTAGACCCGGGCGACGGTCTCCTGCCCTGGGTAGCAGCCTTTCGACAAATGGACGGCGGGCCCGAGGTGGCTGCCCTCGGGATTGGCCAACTCGTTGGGGATGGTCTTGTCGTCGGTGTCCAGGAAGACCCGCGGCAGGCCGGCGGCGATCCGCAGCGCCTCCATCGCCCAGGTGCCCGCCCGGCGCTCGCCCAGGGTTTCCTCGACGGCCGCCAGCTCCACCATGATCGGTCCGGTCGCCCCGGCGGGCAACACCAATGCCTTGTCGGCACGGTGATCGGTGACCTCGACCCGGGCCGAAAACACCATCCGCCGCAACCACGCCAACAGGGCTTCGAGATGTCCCGGCTCGGTGTGGCCCCAGAAAGTCTCCCCGTCGTCGATGCCACCGAAGACGTGCGTGATGTGTCCCTGCGCATTGAGGATGTAGCTCGTCGTGGGCACCTGGGGGCTCAGCGGGGCGAAGTCCTGCGAGGCGATCGCGTGCAGCCAGGTCAGCCGGTCGCGGCCGGAAATGGCGAACACCGGACGGTGGGACAGATCGACCGAGGCCTCGCCGGCCTCCAGCGCCTGTTGCTCACGGAACGGGTCGCCGTAGTGCCAGACGCCGCCCGCATCAGGTCCGGCGGCGTGGCGAACCGCGGTCACCGTCGCTCCAAGGTGGCCCACAGGTAAGGCTGCAGCGGATGCTGGGTGGTCGCCCGGTCGAAGGAGAACATCAAGTGGCCTTCCACCAGGCCGTACAACCGCCGGCCGGCGGTGTACTCGACCAAGGCATCCTTGGTACGCGCGACCGCGTCGGTCACCAGATCGAGCCGTGCCGGCGTGATCTTGCCGAACCAGATCTCGGCGAATCCCTCCGGGCTGGCCATCATCACATCCACCGTGGCGTCCGGCAGCGGCCGCCAGAAGCCGGTCTCCATGAACATCGCCTTGACCGGCTTGCCGTGCTCGTCGACCTCGAACCCCTGGCAGAGGTAGTGCAGGTAGTCGCCGCCGTTGTCGGCGAAGTCGAGCTGGATCGCGAAGGAGACCTTCTCGGCCTCCGGCACCTGGCGGTAACCGGTACCCTCCCATCGTCCGCGCAGCCAGGCCAGCCCGGCCAGTGCCGGGTTCAGGTCAGCGGGGATCTCGAACGCCATCTCACTCCTTCGATCCGCGGAACAGCCGGAAGAGGCCATAACCGGCGCCCACCAGAAGCACCAGGCAGGCAACCGCGACCAGCACGCCCGTCACCGACCATCCTTGGTAGTCCATTCGTGCAGCCTACCGGGAGCCACGAGGCGGGCTTCGAGACGCCCTGCCCACTAGGCTCGGCGCGTGCGAGCGGTCGTCCAGCGGGTCAGCGCAGCTTCGGTGAGCGTGGCGGGGGTTGTCGTCGGCCGACTCAAGGGACCTGGCCTGGTGGTCCTGCTGGGGGTCACCCACGACGACACCGCCGAGCGGGCCGCCAAGCTGGCAGACAAGATCTTCGGCCTGCGCATCCTGGACGGAGAACTCAGCTGCGCCGACACCGGCGCTCCCCTGCTCGTCGTCAGCCAGTTCACGCTGTACGCCGACACGCGAAAGGGCCGCCGCCCCTCCTGGAGCGCAGCCGCGCCCCGTCCGTTCAGCGAGCCCCTGGTGGACGAATTCGTGGCGGCGCTCCGCAGCCGCGGGGCACACGTTGAGACCGGCGTGTTCGGCGCCCTGATGCAGGTGACGCTGACCAATGACGGACCGATGACCCTCGTGTTGGAGTCCTGAGCTTCCCCGGAACATGTCTGGCCGCCATCGAATGTCCCCAGCAGCCGGAGTTCACTACAGTGAGCGACGACGGAAATCCTGGGGAGGGGTGCATGGCGCAACTTCTGGTGGTGAGCAACACCTTGACC
>JBAVKY010000152.1:0-17078 GCA_049688555.1 Propionicimonas sp. | reverse complement strand
CGTGGCGATGCGTCTTGCCTTGGTGTCCGCCCGCTTCGCCAGGGCAACCCACCCAATTGCCTGCTTCCTGACGCTGGGCGGGAAGGCATCCCAGGCTGAGCGAGCAGGGAGGGAGGCGTCGAGAGCCTCGGCCAGGGCAGGGGGCTCCAGCAGTGCCTCGGCCGAATCCAAGACGCTCCAGGCGCCGGTCGCCTTCGCACGGTCGATCTCGGCCACACCGGACGGTTGCAGGCGTCCCTGACGTTCCAGCTCCGCCACCCTGGCCTTGTTGCTGGCCGCCCAGGGGCTACCCGGCTTCCGCCGAGTGAACCACAGCCTCGAGCGTTCGTCGTCCAGGGGCGCGGCCTGGCCATCCACCCAGCCCCAACACAGCGCCTCGCGGATCAACTCCTCGTAGCTGAGTCGTGCGCGACCCGTGGCGGGCCGCCAGATCACGACCCACACCCCCGAACCGCGATCGTGGTTGGCTGCCAGCCACTCATGCCAGTCGGCGAGGGTCTCCGGCTGGAACCGCTCGGCGTCCGCCATTCCCATCTCAGTCTCCCGACTCCGGCTCACGGCCCGCGTTCGGGCCTCCCGAGACGTCGTCGAGTGCAGCCACGATCTCAGCGGGCAGAGTCACGTCCGCCACGGCCAGGAAGGGCTCCAACTGGGCGACCGTCCGTGCCCCCAGCAAGGGTGCGGTGACTGCCGGGGCATCGCGCACCCACAACAGCGCGACTTGGGCGGGGGTGAGATCAAGGCCGTCGGCGGCCACCGCAACCGCGTCCACCACCGCCTGCGACCGGGACTCCAGGTACGGCTCCACAAACCAAGAGAAGTGCGCGGCAGCGCCCCGGGAGCCGCGCGGGATTCCCGAGCGATACTTACCGGTCAGCACCCCGCGTCCGATCGGTGACCACGGGAAGAACCCGAGCCGGAAGGCCCGAATCGCCGGGATCACCTCCACTTCGGCGCGGCGTGCGAGCAGGGAGTATTCCACCTGAGCTGAGGTGATCGGCGTCCGGCCCGGAAACGCGGCCTGCCAGGTGGCGGCCTGGGCGGTTTGCCAGCCGACGAAGTTGCAGATACCGGCGTACCGGACGTCACCGGCCGTGACGGCCGTGTCGATCGCGGCCAGCGATTCCTCCAAGGGGGCCGAACCCCACGCGTGCAGCTGCCAGATGTCGATGTGATCGGTGCCGAGGCGTCGCAGCGAGCCCCGCAGGTCGGTCAACAAGGCCTGGCGAGAGGTGTCGACCACGCGCTCGCCGTCGCGGATCCCGAACCCGGCCTTGGTTGCGATCACGACGTCCCCGCGGTGCAGGTCGACCCGCAGAATCTTGCCGAGCATTCGTTCCGCCTCGCCGCCGGCGTACGCGGCGGCCGTGTCCACCAGCGAACCGCCCGCATCGACAAAGGTCCGCAGCAGTGCCCTGGCATCGTCCAGGCGGGTGTCCCGACCCCACGTCAGGGTGCCCAGACCGAGCTGGGATACCTGCAGGCCGCTGTGACCAACGAATCGACGCTGCATCGGCTCAGGGCTGCAATTGGCCGGTCAGCAGCAGGACCGTCACGAGCGCGGCCAGTCCGAGGCGATACCAGACGAAGATCGAGAAGTTGTGCTTGCTGACGTACCGCAGTAACCAGTGGATCACGGCCAGTCCAACACCGAACGCGATCACGGTGGCGACCAGGGTCGGCCCCCAGGACAGGGCCGGGTCGTCGCCAAGGTCCTTCAGTTTGTACAGCCCGGAGCCGAACACGGCTGGGATGGCCAGCAGGAAGGCGTAACGAGTGGCTGCTTCACGCTTGTAGCCCAGGAACAGCCCCCCGGCGATCGTCGCACCGGAGCGGGACACCCCAGGGATCAGCGCGAGCGCCTGGGCGAAGCCCAACGCTATGCCGTCCAGCCAGGTCAATTGGGTCAGTTCGAGCGCGTTGCGTGCCAGCTTGTCGGCGACCCACAACACGGCACCGAACCCGGCCAGCATGCCCACAGTGATCCACAGATTGCGCAGCGTCGTGTCGATCGCGTCCTGGAAGAGCAGCCCGAGCGCCACGATCGGGAGCGAGCCGATGATCACCAGCCAGCCCATCCGGGCGTCAGGGTCGTCCTTGGGCACCTTGCCGGCCAGCGACAGCGCCCAGTGCTTGATGATCCGCCCGATGTCACGGGCGAAGTAGATGATCACGGCGCTCTCGGTGCCAAGTTGGGTGATGGCCGTGAAGGTCGCCCCGGGATCATGACCACCGAAGAAGAGCTGTCCCAGGATCGACTGGTGGGCGCTAGACGAAATCGGGAGGAACTCCGTCAGCCCCTGCACGACTCCCAGCACAATCGCTTCCAACCAGCCCATCTGGTTCCCCTTCCGTGTTCCCCGACAGCGTAACGGCCCGACGCGGGAGGTATTCTGCGGGCCATGCGCGCTTGGGCCCCTGTCGCCGTTCCGTCACTGCCGGGCAGTCTGGACGCCCCCCTTCGGGTCTTCGACACCGTCAGCTCCCAATTGCGACCCGCTGGTCCGGACGCCGGCGAAGCCCGGATGTACGCCTGCGGCATCACCCCCTACGACGCGACGCATCTCGGCCACGCGTTCACCTACGTCGCGATCGACCTGCTGCACCGGGCGTGGCTCGATGCCGGACTCACGGTCCGGTACGCCCAGAACGTGACCGATGTGGACGATCCGCTGCTCGAGCGAGCCACCGCGACGGGCGTCGACTGGGAAGTCCTCGCCGCAGGTCAGATCGAGTTGTTCCGTGCGGACATGGTCGCGCTTCGGGTGTTGCCGCCGCAGCACTACGTCGGCGTTGTCGAATCGCTGGACACCGTCACCGACCTGATCGAGGTGCTGCGCCAGCAGCAGGCGGTGTACCAGTTGCCCGACCCCAGCTTCCCCGACTGGTACTTCTCGGTCACCCGCACGTCGAATCTCCTGGAGGGCACTGGCCTGTCGGTGGCCGAAGCCGAACAGGTCTTCGCCGAGCGAGGCGGCGATCCGGCCCGTCCGGGCAAGCGGCACCAGCTCGATCCACTGGTGTGGCGGCAGGCCCGGCTCGGCGAGCCGTCCTGGGAATCTTCGTTCGGACGAGGACGGCCCGGTTGGCACATCGAGTGCAGTGCCATCGCGTTGCACGCGCTGGGTGAGGCTTTCGACGTCCAGGCCGGGGGACGTGACCTCACCTTCCCCCACCACCCGATGTCGGCCGCGGGTGCCAGGGTCGCGACCGGTCAACCCTTCGCTCGGGTCTTCCTACACACCGGTATGGTCGGCCTGAACGGCGACAAGATGAGCAAATCGCTGGGCAACCTCGTGTTCGTGAATCGGCTGTTGGCCGACGGCGTCGACCCGATGGCCATTCGGCTGGTGTTGCTGGCCCACCACTACCGGACCGACTGGGAGTACCGCTCGGCCGACCTCGCCGCGGCCGAGTCACGGGTGAGGACCTGGCGAGCGGCGTTCGGCGCCCCCACCGGCGCTGCCGGCGAACCCGTCGTGGCGGCGCTGCGGGGTGCTCTGCGCGCCGATCTGGATTCCCCGGCGGCCCTGGCGATCATCGACGAGTGGGCAGCAAGCCAGGGTTCGGACGCCGCGGCGCCGGGCCTGGTGGCCAGGGCGGCCGACGCCCTGCTTGGCTTCGCCCCCGGGGGCGCCGAGGCGTCCAACCGCTAGACTGCCGCGGTGAGCAAATCCTTCGAAGACCTCTTCGCTGAGTTGCGCCACCGCGCCACAACTCGTCCTGAGGGCTCCGGCACCGTCCGGGCGCTCGACGCTGGCGTGCATGCGATCGGCAAGAAGGTCGTGGAAGAGGCGGCCGAAGTCTGGATGGCCGCGGAGTACCAGTCGAAGGACGAGGCGGCCGAAGAGATCAGCCAGCTGCTGTACCACGTGCAGGTGCTGATGATCTCGTTGGGGCTCGACCTCGACGATGTCTATGAGTACCTCTGATCTGGCGTTCCTCGCCGATCGGACCGAACCCTCCAACGAAACGGGATCTAACGTGTTGAAGATTGCGGTGCCCAACAAGGGGTCACTCGCCGAATCCGCCACGGTGATGCTGCGTGAGGCGGGGTACCGTCAGCGCAGCGACCCCAAGGACCTCGTCCTCGTCGACGATGGCAGTGGGGTCGAGTTCTACTACCTGCGCCCCCGCGACATCGCCGTGTACGTGGGCGAGGGGACGCTGGACCTGGGGATCACCGGACGCGACATGCTGCTCGACTCGGGGGCAGCGGCGACCGAGGTCCTCGCCCTCGGGTTCGGCGGCACGCGATTCCGGTTCGCCGCTCCGGGGGGCTCAGCCATGGGCCTGGCGGATCTGGCGGGCAAGCGGATCGCGACCTCCTACCCCGGTCTTGTGCAGGCCTATCTCGAGCAGGCGGGCGTCGCGGCACGCCTGATCAAACTCGACGGGGCCGTGGAAAGCTCGATCCGGTTGGGTGTCGCCGACGTGATCGCCGATGTGGTCGAGACCGGAACCACTTTGAAGCGCGCCGGACTGGAACTGTTCGGCGACGCGATCATGCACTCCGAAGCGATCCTCATTCAGCGCAGCGGACAGGACGCCCCCGCCGAACTGCCGTTGCTGCTGCGGCGGCTCAGCGGCGTGATGACCGCCCGCAACTTCCTCATGGTCGACTACAACGCGCCGCAAGCGCTGCTTGAGAAGACCTGCGCCATCACACCCGGGGTGGACTCCCCGACGGTGTCCCCGCTGGCGAAGCAGGGGTGGGTGGCGGTCCGCGCGATGATTCCCCGGCGGGATGCGCAGCGAATCATGGACGAGCTGTGGGATGCCGGCGCCGACGGAATCCTGGTGACCGCGATCCACGCTTGCCGGCTCTAGCCGTGGGTCAGGTGCTGCGCCCCCGGGCGGTGTTGCTGACCGGGATCGGGCTGTCGGGCGTGCTGGTGCTGGCCTGCGTGCTCGGCTGGGTGCTGTTGCCGCCCGAAATCCAGGCGCTGTTCACGGTCGCGCAGCTGGCGACCCTCGGCTTCTTCGTACTGGTGATGATCGCGATCATGATCGCCGTCGGGCTCAGCACCGTCCGGATCGACCCAGCTGGCCTCGAGGTCCGCAACGGGGTGAGTCGCCACCGGATCGACTGGGCAGACGTCCGCGGCATCCGGTATTCCGAGCATGACGCCTGGGCCTTCCTTCAGCTGGAAGGCGATCCCGACACTCGTCCGCTGCTCGCGGTCCAGCGTTCGGATGGGGCGCGCGCCGACCAGGCGGTGGCGACCCTCCGGGCCGCCTGGCAGGACTCCAGTCCCGGTCCAGAGGTGAGGGCCGAGGCATGAAGGTGCTCGGCCAGCCCAACGCCTCCTTCGCCGGAGATCGAGGCGAGCCGGACTCGGGTGTCCGGGCGCTGATCGAGGCTGTGGCCGGCGACCTCAGCTACGCTCGGGCGATCGCGGCGTTGTGCGGCACAAGGTTGTTGCTGCCGATCGCTGAAGACCCCGAGGCCGACCTGTCGGCCGTCATGATGCGGTCAGGGACGGGGGAGACAGGCCTGTTGGTGTTCACCGGGCTTGACTCCCTCCAAGCCTGGAACCCCAGGGCCCGCCCGGTGCCCTGCACCCTCGACGACGTCGCAGCCACGGCCGTCGAGAGCGCATGCCACGCGATTGTGGTCGACGTCGCCGGGCCGACAGGCCTCGTCATCGAATCCCCGTTGATCGCCGAACTCGCGGCCGGGCGCCGCCTTGTCGAACTCGACGACGGCGGTTTTGGCTGGCTGTTCCTGCAGGACGGGCCTGGTTCGGGCCATCAGCACCCGGGCGTTCCTGAGGTGAATGCGCCAGTCCGCTCCTGATAGACTCCCGGGGATCGGTCAGCCGAGGCTGGCCCCCAAGTGGAGTCCTGAACTCCCACCTGGATGCTCAAGGCGTCTCGGGTTGGTCCCCGTCCGGGTTCCCGGGCGAGATTCAGGGTCTCCGCATGTGCGGGGGCCCTTTTCGATTGGGCGGTCCACCCACCGGATTTTCTTTGGAGGACACATCAGCACCGAACCGCGTATCAACGATCGCATCCATGTCAATGAGGTGCGTCTGGTCGGCCCTGCCGGCGAACAGGTCGGCATCGTGCGAATCGAGGACGCACTACGGCTGGCACGCGAGGCCGATCTCGACCTGGTCGAGGTGGCCCCCATGGCCCGACCCCCGGTCGCCAAGCTCATGGACTATGGCAAGTTCAAGTACGAGGCTGCCCAGAAGGCGCGGGAGTCGCGCCGCAATCAGACCAACACGGTCATCAAGGAAATGAAGCTCCGGCCCAAGATCGATATTCACGACTACGAGACCAAGAAGGGCCACGTCGTGCGGTTCCTCAAGGCTGGCGACAAGGTGAAGATCACCATCATGTTCCGCGGACGTGAGCAGAGCCGGCCAGAGCTCGGTTTCAATCTGCTCAAGAAGCTCGCCGACGACGTCGCCGAGGACGGTTTCATCGAGTCGGCTCCCAAGCAGGACGGCCGCAACATGCTGATGGTGCTCTCGCCGACCAGGAAGAAGACCGAGGCGAAAGTGGAGGTCGAGGCCGCCAAGGCTGCCCGTGCCGCCGAGCGTGCCGAGCTCGCCGAACTCGAACGCAAGCAGCAGGAAGAACTCCGGGCCAGGCATGAGGCCAAACCGGAAACCAAGAAGAAGCGGGGTCCCGCAGACAACATGGACCCCGACATCGATCTGTAGTACCAGGAGAAAGTGACACCATGCCCAAGATGAAGACCCATTCCGGGGCCAAGAAGCGCTTCCGCGTGACCGGCACCGGCAAGGTGATGCACCGCCAGGCCGGCAAGATGCACCTCAATGAGCACAAGGCGTCCAGCCGCACCCGCCGCCTCGATGGCGACAAGGTCGTGGCGAAGGGCGATGCCAAGAAGGCACGTCGTCTCCTCGGCAGCTACAAGGCCAACTGATCCCCTGACCGTTCGCGCCCACGGGCGCAGGGATCGTGGCGATCCCATCAGCAGCAAGGAGTACCCACATGGCACGCGTGAAGCGTTCGGTGAACGCCCATAAGAAGCGTCGTGAAGTCCTCGAGCAGGCATCCGGCTACCGGGGCCAGCGCTCGCGGCTGTACCGCAAGGCCAAGGAGCAGTTGCTCCATTCCCAGACCTACGCCTACCGCGACCGTCGGGCGCGCAAGGGTGACTTCCGCGCGCTGTGGATCCAGCGGATCAACGCGGGCGCCCGCGAAGAGGGCATCACCTACAACAGGTTCATCAACGGCCTCAAGAACGCCGGTGTCGAGGTCGATCGCAAGATCATGGCCGATCTGGCCGTCAACGACCCGAAGGCGTTCTCCGCTCTGGTCGAGATCGCCAAGGCCAATCAGCCCAAGGCTGTCTGATCTCTCTGCCGCCCCAGCGCGGTCCCCGAACGCCGGGGCCGCGCTGGTGGCATGCTCGACGTTGGTACTGACCGCCGTCGGCACCTGAACCCATCCACCCGATCCCTTCCCCGACCGGAACCTCCGAACAAAGGAGTGCGCCGATGCCCGCCGCGCCCATCGAACTTCCCCAGCCTTCCCAGGCGGTGATGCGCGCCGCCCGAGCCCTGCAACGGCGGGCCGGCCGGCAGCAGGCCGGGCTGTTCCTGGTCGAAGGTCGCCAGGCCGTCCGTGAAGGGTTGAAGCTGCCTGGGGTGATCCAGGAGGTCTACTTCCGGTGGGACGCAGCGGTCGCCAACGCGGATCTGCTGGAGGCGACCAAGGCCGCCGGGGTGACCTACTACGGGGTCAGCGAGCAGAACCTGGCCACCCTCACCGACACCGTGACACCGCAGGGCGTCGTGGCGGTCGCGAAGGCCGTCGATGTCCCTCTGGCGAGCGTGTTGGGCAAGCCGAGGGACAAGACCGCGAAGGTCAAGAAGAAGCATCGCCGCAAGGACGTCTCGCTGGTGGTGATCTGCGCGCAGGTCCGCGATCCGGGCAACGCCGGGACGGTGATCCGCTGCGCTGATGCCTTCGGCGCCGACGCGGTGATCCTGAGCTCGGATTCGGTCGAGGTCTACAACCCCAAGACGGTCCGGGCCAGCGTGGGCAGCATCTTCCACTTGCCGATCGTGGTGGGTGTCGACCTGGCCGAGGCGATCAGCGCCTGCCGCAAAGCCGGCATGCAGATCTTCGCCACCGACGGTGCCGCTGGCACTGACCTGACCGACCTCGACGAAGACCTGGAGCAGCCCACCGCCTGGGTGATGGGCAACGAGTCTTGGGGCTTGCCGGTGGAACACCTCGCCTTGGCAGATCGGACGGTCGCCGTCCCCATTTACGGCCAGGCGGAAAGCCTCAACCTGGCCACCGCCGCGGCGGTGTGCCTCTACGCCAGCGCCAGCGCGCAGCGCGCGTCCAACTAGGGCTGGCGAATCAACGGAAGGGAAGACCCATGGGCCTCAGCCCGGAAGCCATCGAGCAACTCGTCACCGAGGCTGTCGCAGCCTTCGCGGCAGCGACCTCGAGTGCTGAGCTGAAGACAGCCCGGCTGGCGCACCTGGGGGAGCGGTCCCCGCTCGCCCTCGCGAACCGCGAGATCGGTACGCTGCCCGGCCCCCAGCGCAAGCAGGCTGGGCAGCTTCTCGGGGCGGCCCGGGGCAGGGCCAATGCGGCCTTCACCGCGCGGGAGGTCAAGATTGAGGCCATCGAACTGGAACGCCTCCTCATCGACGAGCGCGTCGACGTCACCCTGCCCGTCGAACTGGTGCCCACCGGGGCACCCCACCCGATCACCGCCCTGATGGACCGCATGGGCGACGTCTTTGTCGCTATGGGCTGGGAGATCGCCGAAGGCCCAGAGGCCGAGGGTGAGTGGCTCAACTTCGACGCGCTCAACATCGGGCCCGACCATCCCGCCCGGGGCACGTCGGACACCTTGTTCGTCGACCCCCTCGACCACCACATCGTGATGCGCACGCACACGTCGCCGGTCCAGATCCGCTCCCTGCTGGATCGTGAACTGCCGGTCTACGTGGTCTGTCCCGGCAAGGTCTATCGGGCCGACGAGTTCGACGCGACGCACGTCCCGGTGTTTCACCAGATTGAGGGACTGTGCGTCGACAAGGGGATTTCGCTGGCCCACCTGCGCGGCACCCTGGATCATCTCGCCGCGGCCATGTTCGGCGACGGCACTCGCACCCGGATGCGGCCGCACTACTTCCCGTTCACCGAACCGTCGGCCGAGGTCGACCTGGAGTGCTTCGTCTGCCACGGCGAGTCCGTGGGCAACCCTGACGCCGCCTGCCGCACCTGTAAGTCCCAGGGCTGGATCGAGTGGGGTGGCTGCGGCGTGGTGAACCCGCGGGTGCTGGCGGCCTGTGGCATCGATACCGAGGTGTATTCGGGATTCGCGTTCGGGATGGGGATCGAGCGGACGCTGATGTTCCGCAACAACGCCGCGGACATGCGGGACATGGTCGAGGGCGACGTGCGGTTCAGCCGCTCGCTGAAGGGGGTTGCGCGATGAGGGCACCACTGGGGTGGCTGGCCGAGCACGTCGAACTGCCTGAGGGCATCACCGGACGTGAACTGGCCGAGGTGCTGATCCGGGCAGGACTCGAGGTCGAGGCAGTGCACGCCGTCGGCGCCGAGATCACCGGTCCGGTGGTGGTGGGGCGAATCCTCGCCACCATCGACGAGCCGCAGAAGAACGGCAAAGTGATCCGCTGGGTCCAGGTGGATGTCGGGCCGGCCCACAATGAGCCGCATCCTGACTACCCCCAGGGCTGCCGCAGCGTGGTCTGCGGCGCGCACAACTTCGACGTGGGCGACCTCGTCGTGGTTTCGCTACCGGGCAGCACGCTAGCCGGCGGGTTCGTGATCGCCGCCCGCACGACCTACGGTCATGTATCGGACGGCATGATCTGCGCCGAGGACGAACTCGGGATCGGCCATGACCACACCGGCATCATCGTGCTTCCGCCGGTGCTGGCCGACGGCACCGTCCTGAGCCCAGGCGACGACCCGTCCGTCGCCCTGATGTTGCGCGATGACGTGCTCGACATCGACGTGTCGCCCGACATCGGCTACTGCCTGAGCATCCGGGGGCTGGCACGCGAGGCCGGGCAGAACCTTGGGGTCGCCTACACCGACGTCATCGACCGTACGACCCCCGCCGGCAGGGCGGACGGCTACCCGGTGGTGCTGGCCGATGCGGCCTGCCCGCTGTTCGTGGCGCTCGGCGTGACCGGAATCGATCCCGCCAGGCCCACGCCGCGGTGGCTGGCCAGGCGGCTGACGATGGCGGGGATGCGCTCGATCTCGCTGGCGGTCGACATCACCAACTACGTGATGCTCGAGACCGGCCAGCCGTTGCACGCCTACGACGCCTCACTGCTGAACGGACCGATCGTGGTGCGCAAGGCGGCGCCGGGGGAGCAGCTGGTCACCCTGGATTCGGTCACCCGTGCCCTTGACGTCGACGACCTGCTGATTACCGACGACACCGGTCCGATCGGGCTGGCTGGGGTGATGGGCGGCGAGAGCACCGAGTTGCGGGAGTCCACCACCGCGGTGATCATCGAGGCCGCGAACTTCGACCCGATCACGATCTCGCACACCCTGCGGCGGCACAACCTACCGTCGGAGGCCTCCAAGCGCTTCCATCGCGGGGTGGATCCGAACGCCGCGTACAGCGCCGCGCACCTGGCGGCCACGCTGCTGGTCGGGCTGGCCGGGGGGACCCTGTCGGCCGCTGAGACCGTGGCCGGGGCCGTCCCCCCGATGCCTTCGCAAGCCATCGCCATCGACTTGCCGTCCCGCGTCCTCGGGGTCGAGGTGGCCCCGGAACGCGTGGTCGGCATCCTTCGGGCCAGCGGGGTCGCGGTGAACGAGGTTGAGAGCGGGCTGGAACTCCTGCCCCCCACCTGGCGTCCCGATCTGCGTGACCCGTACGACTACGTCGAGGAGGTCGGCCGCAAGCTGGGCTTCGAGTCGATCCCGTCCATCGTGCCCCCGGCTCCCGTCGGACGCGGCTTCACGCCCGGCCAGCAGGCGCGTCGCGCGATCAATGCCGCGCTGACGGCGTCCGGGTTCGTGGAGGTGTTGACCTTTCCCTTCGGGTCAACCGAGGACCTTGACCGGATGGGCGTTCCCGGTGACGACCAGCGGCGGCGACTCGTCCGGTTGGCCAACCCGCTGGCCGAAACCCAGCCGTACCTGCGTACCTCGATGCTTCCTGGGTTGTTCGCCGCCGTCGCCCGAAACACCTCCCGCGGCAACGACGATCTGGCGTTGTTCGAGGCCGGCAGCGTCTTCTTCACCGGCTCGGGTGAAGCTGCCCCGATCCCCTCGGTGGCTGGACGCCCGTCGGCGACGGAACTCGCCGCGATCGAGGCTGCGCTGCCCGTGCAACCGCTGCACCTCGCCTCGGTGTTGTGCGGGCAGTGGCGACGACCCGGCTGGCAGAGCGCGGGCCAAGCGGCCGGCTGGCAGCAGGCCCTCGCGTTCGCCGAGGTCGTCGCCGGCACGCTCGGTGCCACGCTGACCCGGGCAGCAGCAGACCACGCCCCGTGGCATCCGGGACGCTGTGCCGCGTTGCTGTTGGGTGCCGACCTGGTCGGCCATGCTGGCGAATTGCACCCCCGGGTCTGCAAGGCGTTCGGGCTGCCCCCGCGTACTTCGGCGGTGGAACTCGATCTGGCTGCGTTGCTGCGGCTCGCTCCGGAGCGGGGCTCGATCGTCAGCGTGTCGGGGCACCCGGTAGCCAAGGAGGATGTCGCTTTGGTGGTGGCCGAGGACGTTCCGGTCGGGGAGGTCGAACGCGCGCTGCGTGACGGGGCCGGGGAGTTGCTGGAATCGGTGACGCTGTTCGACGTCTTCACCGGGGGGCAGGTGCCTGCGGGCCAGAAGTCGATCGCCTTCGCGCTGCGGTTCCGGGCACCTGATCGCACGCTGACCGACGCGGACACAGCTGCCGCCCGGGATGCCGCGGTCGCCGCAGCGGCGCTGGTCACCGGCGCGCAACTGCGGGCCTTCTGACCCGCAACTGCTGGAGGTCAGGCCAGCTGTAGCCCGGCCACCGCACCGATCACGGTGATCGCCGGTGCGCCGATCCTGGCTGCCGCGACGAGGCCGGGGAGAGTGCCGACGGTGCCGCGGACGACCGCCATCTCGGGGCTGGCCGCCTTCTCGATGATCGCTGCGGGCGTGGCCGGGTCCATACCGCGGGCGACTAGCCCGGCGCAGACCTCCGGCAGGGTCTTGACCCCCATCAGCACCACCAGCGTGGTCGCGTTGGTGGCCAGCGCCTCCCAATTCAGGGTGGAGTGCGGGGATTCCGGACCGACATGGGCGGAGACCACGGTGAACCCCTGACTCAGGCCGCGGTGGGTGACCGGGATGCCTGCCAGTCCGGGGGCCGACGTAGCCGAGGTCACTCCCGGGATCACCTGGACCGGGAGGCCGGCCTCGGCGCAGGCCTGCCATTCTTCGCCGCCCCGGCCGAACACGAAGACGTCCCCACCCTTGAAACGAACCACCTTCTGGCCTGCGCGAGCGTGCTGGACGAGCAGTTGGTTGATCTCGTGCTGAGGGGTGGCATGACCTCGTGGCAGCTTCCCGACGTCGATCAGTTCCGCACCCGGACGGGCGAGAGCGAGGCTGGCTTGCGGAGCCAGGTGGTCGTAGAGCACGACGTCCGCTTCGGCCAGTGCGTCGGCTCCGGCCAGGGTGAGCAGCCCCGGATCTCCGGGGCCGCCCCCCACCAGGGTCACCGTGCCCGTCGCCGGCTCCGGGGTCACCGGCGGAGTCGGACGGAGGGCAGGTCGCACCCGGGCTGCCGCCTCGGCGGCGGCCGGTAGGACGGCTTCGATGCTGGTCAGGGCCTCGTCGTCATGGGCCGCTGAGAGGAACCAGGCCTCGAAGGCCGACGGCGGTAGCGCGACCCCGCCGTCCAGCATGGCGTGGAAGAACGCGCGGAAGCGTTCCGGCTCCTGCGCCTGGGCCTGCGCGTAGTTGCCAACGGGGGCCGACGCCGGGGAGTCCCCCCAGAACACCGAGAACAGCGAGCCCGCCCGTTGGATGCGATGGGGCACCCCTGCCGCGTCGAGGGCGCTGGCGACGCTCGCCGACAGGCGCGCAGCGGCCGCGTCGACATGGGCGTACACCGCGTCGTCGGCCAGCGTCAGGGTGGCGATGCCGGCGGCCGTGGCCAACGGGTTCCCCGACAGGGTCCCGGCCTGGTACACCGGACCCAGCGGTGCCAGCAGGTCCATGATTGCGGCCGACCCGCCGAGCGCTGCCAGCGGCATCCCCCCGCCGACCACCTTGCCGAAGGTGAAGAGGTCGGGGGCCAGCTCGGCGGCGGTGTTCTCCAGGCCCCACCAGCCTGCGGGGCCGACCCGGAACCCGGTGAGCACTTCGTCGTAGATCAGCAGCGCGCCGTGCTTGGCCGTGATCCGGCGCAGCGCGTCGTTGAAGCCCGGTTCGGGTGGCACCACCCCCATGTTCGCGGCGGCCGGTTCGGTGATCACGGCCGCGATGTGCTCCCCGTGCCGCTCGAAGGCCGCTTCCAGCGCGGCGGTGTCGTTGTACGGCAGCACCAGGGTCTGGGCTGCGGCGGCGGCCGTGACGCCGGCCGATCCCGGCCGCCCGGCAGTGGCCAGTCCAGAGCCGGCCGCGGCCAGCAATCCGTCGGAATGGCCGTGGTAGCAGCCGGCGAACTTGACGACCAGCGGTCGTCGCGTCGCGCCGCGAGCCAGCCGGATGGCCGTCATGGTGGCCTCCGTCCCGGTGGAGACGAAGCGCACCTTCTCGGCGGCGGGGACCCTGGCCCGGATCAACACGGCCAACTCCACCTCGGCCAGCGTGGGCGCGCCGAAGGACAGCCCGCGAGCCGCGGCGGCCTGGACCACGGCGACCACCTCGGGGTGGGCGTGGCCCAGCAACGCGGGTCCCCAGGAGCCGACCAGATCAAGGTAGGGCCGGTCCTCGGTGTCGAAGACCCGCGGCCCCGACGCCGAGGCGATGAAGATCGGGGTGCCACCCACTGAGCCGAAGCCGCGGACGGGCGAGGACACCCCGCCGGGGATGACCGCGCAGGCCCGTTCGAACTGCTCGACCATGCTCATGAGTGCCACCGGGTGGCCACGTCCAGGGCGGCGTAGGTGAGGATCACGTCCGCGCCGGCACGCGCGATGGCTGTGACCGATTCCGCGAGCGCGGCCGGACCGTCCAGCCAGCCCCGCTGAGCGGCGGCGGCGATCATCGCGTACTCACCGGAAACCTGATAGGCCGCGACGGGAACCGACGACTGGGCGGCCACCTCGGCCACCACGTCGAGGTAGTACCCGGCCGGCTTGACCATCACCAGGTCGGCCCCCTCCGCCTCGTCCAGGGCGGCCTCCAGCAGACCCTCACGCCGGTTGGCCGGATCCTGCTGATAACCGCGCCGGTCGCCCTGCAGGGAGGAAGCGACCGCCTCCCGGAAGGGCCCGTAGAAGGCGGAGGCGTACTTCACTGCGTAGGCGAGGATCGCCACCTCGGCGAACCCGGCGCCGTCCAGCCCGTCTCGGATGGCCGCGACTTGGCCGTCCATCATGCCGGAGGGTGACACGACGTCGGCGCCGGCCGCGGCCTGGCCGATCGCCTGCTCGACGTACAGCGCGACCGTGGCGTCATTGTCGACCCGGCCGGAAGCATCCAGGACGCCACAGTGCCCGTGGTCGGTGTACTCGTCGAGGCAGGTGTCGGCCATCACCAGCAGCTCACCCCCGGCGGCCTGTCGCGCGATCGCCACGGCACGATTGAGGATGCCGTCGGCGCGCAGTGCTTGCGATCCCGAGGCGTCCTTGTCCTCATCTCGGGGCACTCCGAACAGCATCACGCCGCCCAGTCCCGCCGCCGCCGCGGCGGTCAGCACCGCAGGCAGGGAGTCGAGGGTCTGGCGTTCGACGCCGGGCATGCTGCTGATCGCGATCGGTGCCGAGATGCCGTCCTGCACGAACACCGGCAATACCAGTTGCGCGGGATGGACTCGGGTTTCGGCCACCAACCGGCGCATCGCCGGGGTGGTCCGGAGTCGCCTGGGGCGACGGATGATGGAACTCAACGAAGGGCCTCCTGCTCAGCAGGAGCAGGCTAGCCCACCGCCGCCACCAACGCTGTCACAAGGTCGTTCGTGGCCGTGGTTCGAGCGATCGCCACCGTGCGGAATCCTGCCCGGCCGGCCGCTTGCGCGCTGGGGTTGCCAATCGCCACCACCGGGACGGTGGGGGACAGCAGGGTTGCCGCCGCCTGGGCAACGGAACCGGAGGTCACCACCAGCGCGTCGTACTCCCCGTCTCGCCAGGCAGCCACGATCGGGGCCGGTAACGCCGCGACCGGCGAGGTGCGATAAACCCCGACGCTGGTCACATCCCACCGCCGTTCGCGCAGCAGGAGGGCGAGTGCGTCGGCAGAGTCGATCGCGCCGGGGATTGCCACCCGTCCGGGGCCGGCGGGCCAACTCGCGGCCAGGGCGGCCCCACCGATCCCGTCCGCGGGAAGCAGGTCGACACGGCCCCCACAGGCCAGCACCGCCGCCGCTGTGGCCCGACCGACGGCGGCGATCTTAAGCTCCGGGCCGATCAGGCTGTAGAGGGGGTGGGACAGCCTAGCGAGGGCCTCGACGGTAAAGGCCGAGGTGACGGCAAGCCACTCGTACCAACCGGCACGCAGGTCGAGGGCGAGTTCATCCAGGGCAGGTCCAGGGACGGGGGTGCGCGCGATTAGGGCGATTTCGTCGACGACCGCCCCGAGGCCTCGCAGCGCCTGGGCAAGCCCCGGATCGCTGCGTTGCGGGAGCAGAATGCGCCGCCCGCGCAGAGATCGGGTCACGTTCACGTCCTCGATCCTGCCTCACTGCCGACCGATGCGGGAACTCCGATCACGAGATGAGAGAATGGGACCATGCGAACTGTTCGCGATATTGAATGCTTCCTGACCGACATGGACGGTGTTCTCGTCCACGAGGATGTGCCCCTGCCGGGCGCCGCCGAACTGATTGACCGTTGGGTCACCACGTCGCGCCGCTTCCTCGTCCTCACCAATAACTCCACTTTCACCCCGCGAGACCTCGCGGCGCGGCTGGCCCGTTCCGGCCTGCCGATTCCTGAAGAGAACATCTGGACCTCCGCGCTGGCCACTGGGGCTTTCCTGAAGAGCCAGCCGGGCAACAAGACCGCGTTCGTGATTGGCGAGGCGGGACTGACCACGGCCCTGCACGAGGCCGGATTCGTCCTCACCGACGTCGATCCGGACTTCGTGGTGTTGGGCGAAACCCGCAACTACTCCTTCGAGGCGATCACCAAGGCGATCCGGTTGATCAGCGACGGCGCCCGCTACATCGTCACGAACCCCGACGCCACCGGTCCTTCCAAGGACGGCATTCTGCCGGCCACCGGGGCTGTCGCCGCGATGATCACGGCGGCGACCAACCGGGTGCCCTACGTGATCGGCAAGCCCAACCCGATGATGTTCCGTTCTGCCATGAACCGGATCGAGGCGCACTCCGAGACCACCGCCATGATCGGTGACCGGATGGACACCGACATCGTGGCGGGGATGGAGGCCGGGCTGCTCACCGTCCTGGTCCTGACCGGGGTGACCACGACCGCCGAGATCGAGACCGACCCGTTCCGGCCCGACATGGTGCTGTCGGGGGTGGACGCGCTCGCGGCCATGATCTGAGTGCCCCAGTGAGGTGCGTCCGCTGACTCTCACGTTCCCGTCCACCGTGAACCTGCTCAGTCAGCGGACGCGGCACGTCCGGAACAACGCTGCGTTCGTTTGGAATATTCATTCCTGATGCGGCATAGTCATTCTTGTGACATACACCATTGCAGTGGCTGGGGCGACCGGCTACGCCGGAGGCGAGCTCCTGCGCCTGCTGCTGGGCCACCCTGACGCCGAGATCGGGGCGTTGACCGCCAAAGCCAGCGCTGGGACGCGTCTGCTCCAGCACCACCAGCACCTCATCCCGCTGGCGGACCGCGTCGTTGTCGACACGACGCCTGAGAACCTCGCTGGTCATGATGTGGTCTTCCTCGCGCTGCCGCACGGGGCATCGGCTGCGGTGGCTGCCCAGTTGGGATCCGACGTTTTGGTGATCGACGCCGGCG
>JBAVKY010000151.1:0-21722 GCA_049688555.1 Propionicimonas sp. | reverse complement strand
CGCTTCTACCGCCCCGAGTGGGGCGCGGACTGGCGCAGTCACTTCACCGTCGGCAAGATCAACGGCCGACAAGGCAACGCGCTTCGTCTCGACGGGGACAAGATCACCGTGAACATGCTCCGCGTCGGCTTCGACGAGGACGGGTCCTGGCGGCTGTTCGGCCTGCGGCACGACTTCTCCCCGGCCGAAAAGGTGCAGACCGAGGACGACATCACCGCTTCGACCGTGGTGCCCGGATCCCTGGTGGGACTGGACCCTGACCGGTCCTACAAGCTGGTGGAGAACTGCGAAGAGCTGCTCTTCCAGCGTCCCGACGACGCCATCAACCGTGGCTACGACAAGCAGGCGGAGCTGGACATCTCGACCCCGGGCACCTTCTTGTCGAACTTCCAGCCGCTCGTCAAGGCCGATGCGATCGCCATGCGTGACGATGCGGTCGATTTCAGCGCGTTCACCGAGCCGATGGCCGACCTGATCCGCACCGTCGCCGACACGCCGGACGGTGAGGGGCCGGCGTTCTTCGTGTGCTCGGCCTCGCCGCGGCTGGTGAACGGCCAGCCGTCCAAGAACCCGCGCTACCTGCAGCAGCGTCCCGACCGGACGAACGCCAAGGCCACCGCAGTGGCTGACCTGAGTTCGCACCTGGTACGCAAGCTCAAGGCGGACGCCCCGCTGCCGATCCCGGTGGACGTGGTGGCCGCGGGCCGCCGCAACAACCCGCCCGACGGGCCCGTCCGGCCACTGTGCTCGTTCAACCCGCTGCACTACCTTGAGCTGCCCGAGTTGTTCATGGAGTTCATCTCGTCGATGACTGGCAAGTCCCCGTCCACCACGGGCGCGGGTTCGGAGGGCGCCCTGACCAAGGGACCGTTCAATGCGATGCCGGCGATCATCGACCTGAATGCGGCCCTGCTGTCGTACGCGTTGACGGGCTACGACGGCTGGGTCTCGTGCGCTGGTTACGTGGGCCCCCACGTTCGGGTGAACCACGACATTTCGATGCTCGTGCCCGAAGTGTTCTCGCGGATGTCCGCCGACGAGCGGGACGCCAAGCGGCTGATCGCCGAAGGTTCGCTGGAAAAGCTCGAGGACTTCGAGCACGAGGGGCAACCGGTGCTCGCCAGTCGGCTCGGCTACCGGATGACCACGCAGTTCACCCGTCGCTACTTCGGACGCATCTTCCTGCATCCGCACGTGGTGTTCACCCAAGAGATGCTGAAGCCTGAACTCCAAGACCAGCATGTCTTCGCCGAGTCGATGGCCACCATGGTCACCACTCACCAGCGGGTTGCGCAGTCCTACTTCGACGACGGCACCATTTCGTTGGCGGTGCCGCCGCTGCGGGCCTTGCTGGAGATCATGGCCCTCGGCACGACAACTGAGGGCTGGGACCTCGAATCACCGGAGTTCCGGGAGTTGTTCACACGCGAGAGCGTGCTGAACGCCGACTGGTACGTGGAGCGGTTGGACGCGAAGCAGGCGGCGGCACTGCGGCGGGCGACCGCAGGTTTGGCGGCCATCGAGCTGTTCGTGTCGACACCAGGGAATGAGGAACCCTCGGCGCGTCTGGGCATGTCGTCGCGGGTCGACGCCGCCAGGGCTGAAGTCGCCCGCTTCTCCAGCGACGAGTTCCGCGAGCAGCTCATCGGCACCGTGGGCGGCCAGCCGCTCTGAGCTCACTGGCAGGATCTGGAGCCCCACCGTGCGAACGGTCGGGCTCGCCCCGGGCTGGGACCGATCGTCCAGCGGGACGCTGCTAGCGCGGACTGAGCTCGAGCTGCCGCAAGGCGGCGACCAGGCTCCAGACGCTGGCCGCGACCACCACCAGCAGGAAGACCAGCGGGCCGGTGGCGCCCTGGGTCTCCCGCGCCATGATCAACACCATGGCAGCCACCACGCTGGCGCCCATCAGGGTCGAGAACCCCAGCCACGGCACCAGCCAGAGCAGGCCCTCCGGCCGCCCTCGCCGGGCCTCCACCCCAGTGATGATCATGGCCGGCAGCACCAGCGCCAGATCGAGGACGTGGACCGGATTCGCCACCAGCCCCGCGGTAGCGAGTTCGGCGGGCTCCTGGCCGACGATGAGCGACGGAATGATCGAGCCCAGCCACAGCAACCCGAAGGCGGTCCCGATCACGATCAGCACCCAGCAGGCAGCGGTCCTGGATCGTCCGGCCAGCCGCACGTCGTGCCGGCGGCCACGAATCCCGAAGGCCAGGCTGAAGGACGACAACCCCAACACCGCCAGATACGGCAGGAACAAACCGCCGAAGTGCAGGGCCACCGCGTAGATCGCGAACGCATAGATCAGGTACAAAAGGCTGCTTGCCCAAATCAACAGCCCTCGGGTCGATCCCCGCGACATTGAGAACCCTCCGGCCAGCAGCGCAACCACGGCCAACAGGTTGCCGACATCCTGGCCTTGGGCCTGCAGCCGCCAGTTCTGGGTCTCAGCGGCGTACGCCCAGTCGCCGAACAGACCAAGCAGGCTGGTGGCGGTGACGATGGCCGCGATGGCGAGGGTGGACGCGAGCAGCCAGCGGGCGGCCGCGGGCCCGTCCTGCCGAAGGTCACTGGTCATGCTGGCAACGTAGGCCCAACCGCTGAACCCGGCACGCCACGTCCACCGGCGTGGGCCGCTGGGTTCGGACCGGTCACCGCTTACGGGCGGTGCCCATCATGTCGCGCACGACCTGGCCCCCCACCCGGATCACCTGATTCCAGAAGGTCGAGGAACTGAGCACCTTCTCGACCCCTGACTTGGGGGCCGGGCGGGAAGTCGTCCGGGCGCGGGGCTCGCTGGCCCGCTGCTCCCGCTCCCGGAGTTTGGCCTCTTCCTCGGCCTGTTTCAGCTCCGCTTCGCGCTTGGCGGCGTCGATGCCCGCCTGCAGCTTCGCCGTCAACAGCTCGTAGGCGGACTGCCGATCGATCTCGACGCCGTACTTGGCCTGCATCCCTGACCGAGCGACGCCAGCCGCCTGCCACTGGGGGTTCAGTGGATCCATGGATGCCTGCGGGGCTCGCATCCGCGTCCAGGCCACCGGGGTGGGGGCGCCGCTCGGGTTCAGGACGGTCACGATCGCCTCCCCGATCCCCAAAGCCTGCAGGGTCTCGGCGAGGTCGTATTGCGACTTCGGGTAGGTCGCGACGGTGGCCTTGAGTGCCTTGGCGTCATTGGGGGTGTGTGCCCGCAACTGGTGCTGGACGCGGGAACCCAGCTGCGCCAGCACCTCTTGGGGGACGTCGGTGGGCGACTGGGTGACGAAGAAGATGCCGACTCCCTTGCTCCGGATCAGTCGGACGGTCTGCGCGATGGCTTGCAGGAACGCCTTGGAGGCGTCGGCGAACAGCAGATGGGCCTCATCGAAGAAGAACACCAGTTTGGGCCGGTCGCTGTCGCCGATCTCCGGCAGGTCGTGGAACAGGTCGGCGAGCAGCCACATCAGGAACGTCGAGAAGATCGCCGGACGGTCCTGCAGGTTGGGCAGTTCGAGCAGGGAGATGACGCCCTTGCCGTCCGGAGTGGTGCGAATCAAGTCGGAGCTTTGGAATTCCGGTTCGCCGAAGAACTCCCCGGCGCCCTGCGATTCCAAGGTGATCAGGCTGCGCAGGATGACACCGACGGTCGCAGCGGAAAGGCCACCGATGGCCTTCAGTTCGACCTTTCCCTCAGTTGAGGTGAGGTAGGTCATCACGGCGCGGAGGTCGGCGAGGTCCAGCAGGGCCAGGCCGTTGGAGTCGGCGTAGTGGAACACCAGGCCGAGTGACGACTCCTGGGTCTCATTCAAGCCGAGCACTTTCGAGAGCAGGATCGGGCCGAAAGAGGAAATGCTGGCGCGCAGCGGGACGCCCGTACCTTGGCCACCGAGGGCGTAGAACTCGGTGGGACAGCCCTGCGGCTGCCAATTCTGGCCGATCTTGGAGGTGCGCTGGAGCAGCTTGTCGCTCGCTGTGCCGGGAACGGCGATCCCTGACAGATCCCCCTTGATGTCAGCGGCGAAGACGGCAACCCCCGCGGCGGAGATCTGCTCGGCGAGTACCTGCAGCGTCTTGGTCTTGCCCGTGCCGGTGGCGCCGGCGACCAGGCCGTGGCGGTTCAGCATCGACAGGGAGATACGGATCTTCGCATCAGGCGCCGGGGCGCCCGCTTCCATCAGGACACCCAGCTCGATCGAAGGGGTGGCGAAGGTGTAGCCGTCGACGATCTTCTGGGTCGCCTCAGAGTGCTGCTGCGTCATGCCGAAAGATTCTCACATCGCGTCGCGCTCGTGAGTACTTTCAGACGCCGGTGCCGCCCGAGGGGCATGATCAGGCCCCTGGGCGCGTTGGGTGCCCGGATGGGCTCACTGGTAGCCTTGGGATCAAGACAGGGGAGCGCACCAGCGGCGCTGAGAGTGCGGAAACGCAGACCCTCGAACCTGATCCGGTTCACACCGGCGTAGGGAGTCGGGCAATCTCCTCGGTGGTGACGCCGAGCCCTCCGATGACAAGGAGGAACACCATGCTGCATCCAACAAGGGTTGCCGTCGCGGCTCTATCGCTCGCGCTCCTGGCTGGCTGCGTCACCACGTCTGGCGCGACTTCGCCGGGCGGCGCCACACCGGGTTCGTCCACGCAGAGCAAGACCCTGACCGTGCTCACCCATGACTCGTTTGCCCTCAGCGACGACGTGATCGCCGGGTTCAAGAAGTCCAGCGGCTATGACGTGACGTTCGTCGCACCCGGGGATGCCGGCACACTGGTCAACCAGCTGATTCTCACCAAGGACTCCCCCCTGGGTGACGTGGTCTTCGGGATCGACAACACCTTCGCCGGCCGGGCCATCAAGGAGGGCGTTGTCAGTCCCTACGCCTCGCCGGCACTACCGGCCTCGGCCGCTGCGCTGGCGCCGGATGCTTCCCACTCACTCACGCCGATCGACTACGGCAACGTCTGCCTGAACGCCGATACGCGATACTTCACCGCGCACGACCTCGCCCTACCGGCCACCTTGGACGATCTCACCAAGCCTGAGTACGCCGACCTGTTGGTCGTTCCCAACCCGGCATCGTCCTCGCCGGGGTTGGCGTTCCTCGTCGCAACGGTCGGGGCCAAGGGCGATCCCGGGTACCTCGACTACTGGACTGCCCTGAAAGCGAACGGTCTGAAAGTCGTGAAGGGCTGGACGGAGGCCTACACCGTGGAGTTCTCCGGCTCGTCGGGCAAGGGCAGTCGGCCGCTGGTGCTCAGCTACAACACGTCACCGGCCTACGAAGTCGGTAAGGACGGCACCTCCCGGACCGTCACCTTGACCAAGACCTGCTTCCGTCAGGTCGAGTACGCCGCAATCGTCAAGGGGGCCCAGAACGAGGAGGGGGCCGCTAAGTTCATCGACTTCCTGCTCAGCGACGCCGTCCAAGCCGAGATTCCCGAGCAGATGTACATGTATCCGGTCAGCCCCACGGTCAAGCTCCCTCCGGTCTGGACGAAGTACGCCGCGACGGTCTCAGACCCGATTCCGGCGCCCGCCGACCTCGCCACGAAGCGGGACACCTGGATCAAGGCGTGGACGGCGGCCGTGATCGGGTGACCCCACATCGAGTCGCAGGTCGTCGACGGCTCGCAGGGCCACCGACCATCCGCGCCACGGAAGGGCTCGCGGCGTCACGAGGGACGCACGGCGGGGCTGCTGCCGCAGCGAGCGGGTCTCGCACCCGGGGGGGCACCACCCATGGCGTCGGCGGATCGCCGTGGCTGTGGGCACTCGCCGCCGTCCTGCCGGTGGCTTTCCTGTTGCTCTTCTTCGCCTGGCCGGTAACAGCCCTGGTGGCGCGGGGGTTCTTCGACGAGACCGGGTTCAGCTTGCGGGGCGTTGGTGAAGTCCTGGCCGCGCCGCGCACCTGGCGGATCGTCCGGCAGACTCTCACCCAGGCGGTGGCGGGTACGGTCCTGGCCGTCCTGCTGGGGGTGCCGGGGGCGTACGTCCTCTACCGGTGTCAGTTCCCTGGGCGGCGGTTCCTGCGTGCTGTGGTCAGCGTCCCCTTCGTGCTCCCGACGGTGGTCGCCGGCGTGGCGTTCCAGTCGTTGCTGACCGCGAGCGGACCGCTCGGCTGGCTCGGCTGGGAGGAGTCCCTTGCCGGAATCGTGGCCGCGCTCGTGTTCTTCAACTACTCCGTCGTGGTGAGGACGGTGGGCGCCCTCTGGTCGCGGCTCGATCCCCGCACCGAGGACGCCGCCCGCACACTCGGCGCGGGGCGGCTACGGGTGCTGGCCACCGTCACCCTGCCAGCGCTCGCTCCTGCGATCGCTTCCGCTGCCGCGCTCACCTTCCTGTTCTGTGCCTCGGCCTTCGGGGTGGTCCTGGTGCTCGGCGGGGCAAGCTACGGAACCATCGAGACCGAGATCTGGTTCCAGACCACCCAACTGCTCGACCTCCCGGCCGCCGCGGCGCTATCGATCCTGCAGTTGGTCATCGTGGCTGCCTCGCTGGTCGTGGCGAATGCCACCCGGGCCCGCCAGGAGCGGGCGCTGCGGCTGTCGGGCCGTCCGGCTGAAACACGCCTTCGGGTCGCCGACTGGCCGGCCGTGGCGATCACCGCCGCCGTGGTGGGGGGCCTGTTGCTGCTACCCCTGATGAACCTGGTCGCGCGTTCGTTCGTCACGCCGGACGGGCTGGGCTGGGGCAACTATGCCCGGCTTGGCAGCCCCACCCGCCAGCTGAGCGTCAGCGTGTGGCAGGCCCTCGCCAACTCGGTGATCACGGCGCTGGCGGCGACCGCGATCGCCGTCACGCTCGGCCTGTTGGTCAGTTACGTGCTGTCTCGCCGACCGTCCTCCCCAGGTGGGCAACGCACCCTGCGCGCCCTCGATGCGGTCTTCATGCTGCCGCTGGGGGTCTCGGCGGTGACGGTCGGCTTCGGGTTCCTGATCACCCTGAACCGCCCGCCCCTGGACCTACGCTCCTCGTGGCTGCTGATTCCGATCGCGCAGGCGATGGTCGCGTTGCCGTTGGTGGTGCGCACTCTGCTGCCGACCCTGCGCGCGATCGACCCGCGGCTGCACGAGGCCGCGGCCAGTCTCGGGGCCGGGCCGGGCCGGATCGTCCGCACCCTCGACCTGCCGCTCGCGCTGCGAGGGGTGGGGTTGGCGGTGGGGTTCGCGGTCTCGACCTCGCTGGGGGAGTTCGGTGCCACCTCGTTCCTCGCACGGCCGGACCGCCCGACGCTGCCAGTGGTGATCTTCATGTTGATCGGGCGCCCGGGCGCCGAGAATGCCGGCATGGCGATGGCCGCCTCGGTGGTGCTGGCAGCCCTCACCGCAGCCGTGATGGCGGCTGCGGAGTGGGTCGGGCCGCGGGAGGTGAATCCGTGGTGAGCGGGCTGGAGGTGAGAGACGCCGTCGTCCGCTACGCAACGACAACGGCTGTGGACCAGGTGTCCCTACAGGTGTTCCCCGGTGAGGTGGTCGCCCTGCTCGGCGCCTCCGGGTCGGGGAAGTCCTCGCTGCTGCGGGCGATCGCCGGGCTGGAACCGTTGGCCGCCGGCACCGTGTCGTGGGAGGGGGAGGATCTCGCCGGGGTCCCCGTCCACAAGCGGAGATTCGTGGTCATGTTCCAGGACGGGCAGCTGTTCCCCCATCTCAGCGTGGCCGGCAACGTCGGCTACGCCCTGGTCGACCTCGATCACCGGTCGCGGGATCGCCGGGTGGCCGAGTTGCTGGAGCTCGTGGGACTGCGGGGGTACGGGCCCCGTCCGATCACCGCGTTGTCCGGCGGCCAAGCCCAGCGCGTCGCGCTGGCCCGCTCGCTGGCGCCGCGGCCCCGACTGCTGATGCTGGACGAACCGCTGTCCTCGCTCGATGCCGGGCTGCGCGAGCATCTCGTGGGGGTGCTGGCGGAGACCCTCCGAATCACCGGGACACCCGCTTTGTACGTCACCCACGACCAGGACGAGGAGTTCGCGATCGCCGACCGGGTGGCCGTCCTCGATCATGGACGGCTGCTGCAACTCGACACCCCTACGGCGTTGTGGCAGCACCCCGCCAGCCAGGAGGTGGCGAGGTTCCTCGGCTACCGGCCGTTCCTCACCGCGTCACAGGCCGCCGAGCTGGGTTGGCCTGCGGAGCTGGGCTGGCCTGCGGCTCCGGACGGCCCGCTGGTGGGGGTCGGGCCGTTGGGATTGGTCGAGGATCAAACCGGGACCGTGGTGGAGGTAGAAGCCGTGCGTCCGCGGCGGGGGATCAGTGAGGCTGACGTCCGACTCCCCAGCGGCCAGGTCGCCCGGTTACGGACGGCCGTCCCCCCGGCAGGCCAGGTGAGGGTGAGGCTCGATCCGCTCGGTTGCGCACTGGTTCCGACCTCGACGGACTCTGATCGATCTCAGGATGCGGTCGGCCGGGGCGCGCGGGCTGGTTCACCAGGGGTACCGTGATGGACATGCGTGCGGACGTCGACAGCTCCCGGTTCGGGGATTGTCTGCGCTTGTTCCGGTGTTGTTGTAGCTGCTGACCGCAACCACCACGCGCTCGTCGGAGCGGACTGATCGTCCGCGGCGAGCCGCCTTCATCGAACACTCGGGCAACGTCCGACACCCACGCGATTCGGAGACCAACCCATGTCGAAAGCCTCCACCCACGACGAGATCTGGAATCGGATCCGTGCCGAAG
The DNA here is from genome assembly GCA_049688555.1 of Propionicimonas sp. Taxonomy (GTDB): domain Bacteria; phylum Actinomycetota; class Actinomycetes; order Propionibacteriales; family Propionibacteriaceae; genus Propionicimonas. The sequence goes on along the minus strand of JBAVKY010000151.1, from coordinate 13,079 downwards.
CCACCCTTGACGCCCAGGCCGAGCCGGCCCTGGCCAGCTTCCTGCACTCGGTCGTGCTGGGCCACAACCATCTCGAGGACGCGCTCAGCTACATCTTGGCCAGCAAGCTGGAGAGCTCGACTGTCACCGCACTGACGCTGCGCGAGCTCATTGACGCGGCACTGCGGCAGGATCGCAGCATCGGGGTCGCCGTCCGCGAAGACCTGAGAGCCGTGATCAGCCGGGATCCCGCCTGCCCCGGGTACTCGGTTCCGCTGCTGTACTTCAAGGGTTTCCACGCCCTGCAGGCCTACCGGGTGGCGCATTACTACTGGCACACCGGACGCGACGCCATGGCCCGCTACCTGCAGAGCCGCATCTCGGAAGTGTTCGCCGTCGACATTCACCCGGGCGCACGAATCGGCAAGGGCATCATGTTCGACCACGCGACCTCGGTGGTGATCGGTGAGACCGCCGTGGTCGAGGACGACTTCTCGATGCTGCACGAGGTCACCCTCGGCGGCACCGGAAAGGTCGGTGGGGACCGTCACCCCAAGATCGGGCGCGGGGTGATGATCGGGGCTGGGGCCAAAGTGCTCGGCAACATCAAGGTGGGCGAAGGCGCCAGGATCGGTGCGGGCAGCGTGGTGCTGGTCGACGTCGAGCCCTTCACGACGGTGGCCGGCGTGCCGGCGCGTCCGGTGAGCTACCCCGTCCACGGACTTCCAGCCCTGGATCTCGAAGACCTCGCCGAGGACATCGGCTGACCTGCCCGCCGTCAGCGAACCCGCCGGCGGGACCGGACGGCTGTGTGGGGGTGTGGGACAGCCCTTGGCTGGGCTGTCCCACAAGCTCACTCGTTCAAGATCCGGCTCACTCGTTCAAGATCCGGCTCACTCGGACAGAATCCGCCGCGCCTCGTCGTCGAGCACGTCGGTGATGAACGGCACTTTGGTTTCCCGCTCGGTCTCGCGGTTGCCGGAGAAGATATCTTCCCGCGAGATCTCACTCAGGTTGAACTTGCGGGCACCCGCCATCAGCTGCTGGAGTCCGGCGGCCAGCTTGTCGACCAGCGTCCACATGGCGATGGCACCGTAGGGGACGTTGCGCATCTCGTCCGACCCGACCTTGGACTGCACCTCGTAGTAGCCGGCGAAGATCTCCTCAGGCTTCCGCCCGATCTCCTTGACCGCGGGAGCCAGATCGGCCCAGTTGCCGAAGACAGCCTCTTTGCGATCCGGATTCACGGCACCCTCGATGTTCGATCCGAGGAAGCCCGGGATCATCACCGCGCGGCCCATGCAGATCATCTTGGTGAAGGGGGCGCCCAGCGCGAGGGCCTTGAAGATGTGGTCTTCGGCGACGAGTCCACCGGCGAAGGCCATGTCGACAACTCGGCCGCCCCGCTGGGCGAGCAGTGAGGCGTACTCGTGCGCCTTCGCGTGCAGCAGTACCGACGGAACGCCCCAGGATTCCATCATGTGCCAGGGGCTCATGCCGGTGCCGCCACCAGAACCGTCCACGGTGAGCAGATCCAGGTTCGCGTCGCTGGCGTACTTGATGGCCATCGCCAAGGCTTCCATGCCGTAGGAGCCGGTCTTCAGCGAAATGCGGCGATAGCCGATGCCGCGAAGGTAGTCCACTGACCGCATGAACTCGTCACGCACCTGATCGGGAGAGGTGAGGTTCGTGTAACCGAGACGACTGTGTCGCGCGAACGATTTGATGGCGCCGTGTTCGAAGGCCTCTTCGACCTCGTCGAGCATCGGATCCGGGTCGACGATGTAGCCGCGCCGCTTGAGGAACATGGCGTCCGCCAGGCTCTTCACCTGGATTTCGCCGCCGATGTCTTTGGCCCCCTGGCCCCACTTCAATTCGATGATGACCTGGTCGCCGTACTTGTCGATGACGTACTCAGCCACACCGTTGGCCGTGTCTTCGACATTGAGCTGGACGATGATGGCTCCCCGACCGTCGAAGTAGCGCAGGTAGGTCTGGATGCGCCGATCCAGTTCCGGGGCTTTCGCCACTCGCACGGTTTCCCCGCGACGCTCGATGACGGCCTCGCGGTCCACCCCGACGACGTTCTCACCAACCACGATCGGGATGCCGACCAGGGCCGCGCCCACGGCGAAGGAATCCCAGTACTTGGCGGCGATCGCTGTCGAACCGAGCGCGCCGGTCATGATCGGCAATCCGCTCGTGGTCTTGATGTCGGAGCCGAAGGTGGATTCGATGTCCACCTGCGGAAAGATGCAGTCATCCGCCGAATTCGACAGTCCCGGGGCCACGCCGCTAGCGCCGTAGTTGTAGCCCTGGATGCGCAGGGAGTTGTAGGAAACCCCGACGTGCACCGTATTGGCGCTACCCGCGGTGATCTCCCCGAAATCTCGGGGGTACAGCATCTTTCTGCCTTTGAGGCTGGACAGCCACGTCTCGCAGCGGCCTTTGCAGTCCGCGCGACAGGATGTGCAGAGGCCGGACTCGCCCATCACTCCACGATTCACGGCGCCGATGGCATCATTGTTCTTGGGCCACTCAATCATTTCTTGCACCCCACAATTCGATTTGCGTTTTGACAAGTAATCGGTCAGACGGGGGCGGCGTCGTTGCCGCGGGCGTCTGACATCATCAGCAAGGTAGCACCGCCCGAGGCGTCTGCGGACGGGTTTCGAAGGCCCGGCCCCATCGCCCAAAGTCAGGCGGCTTTGGACTCGCGCGCGTGGTTGCGGCGCCCGCAGCCCAACAACGCCACGACCCGAGCATTAGCATGGGCTCAGGAGGTGGCGAGTGAACCTCGCCCGCGTGGAAGGATCGTCAATGTTCCGAACCCGAGTAGCCGCCGCAATCGCCGGCGCTGCCTTGATAGCGACGGGGTGCGCAGCGCCGTCCACCACGACCACCAGCAGCGGTGGCAGCGCGCCGGCCACCACTGCGGCTCCAACGCCCACACCCACGCCGACGCAGACTGTCGAGATCCCTGCCACGACAGAAGAGTTGGTCGTCAAGACCCAGGCCGCCATGAAGGCCGCCACGTCAGTGACGATGGCGGGTGCCTTCACGAGCGACGGTCAGGCGAACACCGTCGAAGCGAAGGGAATGCTGGATGGCAGCCTCTACCAGGTGAAGCTCGGTCAAGACGGCGCGACCATCGATCTCATCTTCGCCGAGTCCCAGCTGTTCCTGAAGGCGGACGAGAGCTTCTGGGCCGAGAGTGGTGCCGACCAGGCTGGCGCCGAGTACGCCGGCAAGTGGGTCCAGTTGAACGACGAGCTGAGCGCGCAGCTGAAGGACATGACTCCCGGGTTCTTGCTTGGCTCGATGAGCGATAACTTCACCGCGGACAAGCTCGGCCCCAAGGTGACGCGGGGATCGGTCGGCGGCCAGGACGTCTTCATCGTGATCTCATCGAAGGGCGCTGCCTCGGGGCAGTTCAGCATCGCGGCCGATGGCACCTGGCTTCCGGTCAGGTATGAGACGACCAGCAAAGACAGCCCGGGGTCGATGACGTTCTCCGAGTGGAACATGGCGCCCGCGGTGAAGGCGCCGCTCGATGCCATTGAGATGAAGTGACCTCGGCTTGAGCTGACCTGTGGGCCCGCCCGCGAGCCGCGAGGGAAGTCGGCTGGTTACTGGGCCGTCCCCGTTTGCTGGGTCGCGCCCGTGCGGGGGCACCGGGTCGCGTGATGGTTCGGATCACCCTTGGGGCCGCAGCTTGCCCGCATCCGTCCTAGGATTGAATCAGCGGAAGGGACGCTCACCATGCGCACGCGGCTGCATTGGCTGATGGCGTTGCTGTACGGGCTGACGCTCATTGGCTGCTCCTCACCCCAGGTGACACCGACGCCGACGGCACCGCTGCCGGCGGACCGGGTGGTTTTCCAGGTAATGGTGGGCGGCGGGCTGCCGCCGCCGCTGGTCTACGTCCTGGAGTCGGCGTCCCTGGTGATCCACGGCGATGGCCGGATTGTCACGGCGCAGGGTTCGACGCACGGCACCGTGGCGACCCGCTACGACGTAGCACGCATCGATCCGATGGTGGTGGCGACCTTCGTGGCCGGGGTCGAGGCGAGCGGGCTGGTCGGCGCCGCCACCGATTTCGGCAAGCCCGACGTCTACGATCTCGATGTGACGTGGGTGACGGTGCATGGGGAGAAGGGCCCGGCCACGGCCAGGGCGTACGCTCTCTACCCGCAGTTCGAGGGCCGGCTGAACTCGACTCAGCGCGCGAACCGGGACGCGCTCCGCTCGCTGATCGAGCAGGCGGGGACGTTGGCGGGCGATGCCTCCCGGCTGCCTTTCACCCCCGATCAGGTGACGGTCTTCGAACTGGATGCAGGCCTGGACAGCAAGCCGGCGATCGTTGCCTGGCCGGGCCCGGCGCCGGAGAGTTTCCTGCGGCCGGCGACCAAGAGCCGCTGGGCGGCGTGTGGGGTGCTCACCGGCCAGCAGGCTGACAGCGTGTATCAAGCCGCCCTGAACAACCCCGGCGCACGGTGGCTGGTGTCCGGTACCAAGCGGGTTCTGGCGGTCAACCCGCTGCCCGGCAACAAGGAGTGCGTCACGGGCTGAATTACTGGGCAGCTGTCAGAGCCCGCCGCGTCTTCCTGAACCACAACGGCAACCGGTACCGTCAGAGGCCGCCCACCATTTTGCGGGCAGACCCGGGCGGAGGCAGGCATGGCGCGTCCCTCGGCTGCGGTCATCGCCGAGGTCGTGGCGATGCGTGATCCGGTCGCGCGCAACTTCGCCATCACCAGGTGTTACCGCGATCTGGCGCACGCGGTCGCCGATGTGCTCGGCCGGCGGGACGTCAACTGGCTCGCGTTCGGTGCGTGGGCCAGTGGCACCGCTGGCGCGGCGATCCGGGGTGAGGGGCTGCTGCTGGACTGGGGAACGTCAACCGCCCTGGCCGAAGGCAATCGTACGATCATCGCCGACATCGCCCCGCGGTTCGTGCGGTGGCTCGATGAGATCGAGCGCGCGGGCGGCCCGAGTCGGACCGCACTCGAGGTAGCGCTGGGGGATCCCGTGTTCGACAACGCCCCGGAGTTGGGGCTGGCGCTGATGGCCTACCAGGACGCGCTGGGGGCGCAAGCGGTCGCGGGCCCGGCATTCGATCCAGCTGTCGACCGGGTGGTGGCCGAACTGATGTTGCTGGGGAATGTCCGGGTGGCGGCGCACGAGCAGCAGATCGCGGATTCCCTCATCGATCGCGCCATGCCGCTGGGCGGACTCTTCGGGCTGATCACCACTCGGTTCGTCCAGGTGGTCACCCCGGACGGCCCGCTCGACGTGTGCCGGGATGTGCCGGCGCCGGGCTACCTCGGGGGACGCAGGTATCCGCAGGTCCTCGATCGACTGGTCAACGTCGAGCTGTGCGAGCTGGCTCGACGGTTCCACCACGCGATCGGTGACGACGTCCGGGCCAGCGACGCAGCCACCTGGGAATCGTTCGAAGAACGGATGGGCTACATCTTCGCGTTCTTCCGCGCCTTCTCCCGCGACACCCGGTTCTTCGACGTGCCCGGTTCGTTCCTCGGACGGGGCGGCGAGTCCATACGCAATACCTCCCATTGAAGGCGCCCGTTTGCCACTGGATGGTTGCCTTGACGGAAGGACCCCCATGGACGCCGCCTCACCACGGCCGACCCGACACGGTTTGGGTTGGCACTTCGGCTGGCTGCTGGGCCGGGCCACGACCTGGGTCGATCAACGCGTCCCGTGGCACCGGCTGCCGTTGCCGCTCGGGCTGGTGATGCTGGTGGGTATCCGGTCGAGGTTGCGCAAGGAAAACCTGTACGACACCGGCGCGCCCACGGACGAGGTGCCCGCTGTTCCCGAGTTCCTCGACGGCAGTTACCTGACCGCGCGTACGGTCAGTGGCCACTACAACGATCTGGAGACGCCGTCGATGGGGGCCGCGGGTTGCCGATTCGGGCGGAACATGCCACCCGAGGCTACGTTCGGCGACACCGGGTCACGGCTGATGACACCGAACCCCCGCACCGTGAGCCGCGAGTTGTTGACGCGAACTAAATTCCTGCCGGCCGAGTCGCTGAACCTCCTGGCTGCGGCGTGGTTGCAGTTCGAGGTGCACGACTGGTTCAGCCACCCCAATCCGTCCTGGGAAACCAGCCACAAGGTCGAGCTGGCGGCCGACGATGACTGGCCCGAGAACCCGATGCGGGTGCCCCGGGCGGTCCCCGACCCGACGTGGCAGGAATCCGAGGCTACCCCGACCACCTGGGTGAACGAGGACACCCACTGGTGGGACGGCTCGCAAGTCTACGGGGACACCCGGGGTATCGCGGACGGACTGCGCGCCCGCGAGGACGGAAAGCTCCTCATCGACGAGGACGGCCTGCCGCCCGCCGCCATCGAGGCAGGACTCGACGTTTCTGGCGTGGCCGGGAACTTCTGGCTCGGCCTCGGCCTGCTGCACGGCCTCTTCATGCGCGAGCACAACGCCATCTGTGACCTGCTGCGGAAGGAGAACCCCGGCTGGGGGGACGATCGGCTGTATCGCACCGCCCGGCTGATCAACTCGGCGCTGATGGCGAAGATCCACACCGTCGAGTGGACGCCGGGGATCATCGCCCACCCGACGACCGTCCGGGCGATGCGCACCACGTGGTGGGGACTTGCTGGCGAGGGCGTTCACAACCGCTTCGGGCGGATCAGTCGCAGCGCTCTGATCAGCGGGACTCCAGGCTCGCGCAAGAACCTGTTCGACGTCCCGTACGCCCTGACCGAAGAGTTCGGGGCGGTCTACCGGATGCATCCACTGATCCCCGACGACTACACCTTCCGCTCCACGAGCGACGACTCGGTGTTGGCGGAGAACACGTTCGAGGAACTGATGCTCCCGCACGTCCGGGAGCGGATGCACACGATCGGGATGGGTAACGCGCTGTACTCATTCGGTCGCTCGCACCCCGGGGCCCTCACCCTGCACAACTACCCGCGGTTCCTGCAGCACCTGTCACGACCGGACGGAACCATCCTCGACCTGGCCGCGGTCGACATCCTGCGGTCCCGGGAACGTGGCGTCCGCCGCTACAACGAGTTCCGACGCCAACTGCACCTCAAGCCGGCAGCATCGTTCGAAGAGTTGACGCCGAACCCCGAATGGCAGGCTGAGTTGCGCCGGGTGTACGACAACGACCTGGAGATGGTCGACCTGACGGTTGGGCTCTTCGCCGAGACTCCCCCGGCGGGCATGGGGTTCAGCGACACAGCCTTCAGGATCTTCGCGCTGATGGCCCCCCGGCGGATCTCGTCCGACCGGTTCCTCACCGACGACTATCGTCCCGAGATCTACACCGCCAGCGGTCTGGACTGGATCGACGACAACACCATGAAGTCCGTCCTGCTGCGGCACTTTCCTGAGCTCGAGCCGGCCCTGCGCGACGTCAGCAACGCGTTCGCTCCGTGGCGGCCAGGGCGCTGAGTCGGGGGGCAGTTCGGGGGTTCAGCCGTTCATGTTGGCTTCGAGCATGTCCGGGTACACCTTCCACAGCGCCTTCGGCTCGCTCTCCAGGCGGGTCTGCAGCGCGAGCAGGTCCGACAGGTAGGCACGGAAGGCGGCGCGGCCCCGCTCGTCGAGGGCGAGATAGGAGAAGTCGCGCATCATCGGGGTGCGGCGGATGTTGAGCCCGAAGTCGGCGTTGATCAGGCGCTGGTAGACGTCGACCGGCTCGGGCTGGCCGTTGGCATAGACCCGGATCGGCTGGACCTGCGTCCATGGCTGGTAGTTCCACAACAGGGTGCCCCGCGCCTCGTGCTGGTAGGAGACGAGGTGGATCAGCGATCCGATCAGCCTGGCCGCGGAGTCGACGCTCGAGACGTCGCCCAGCGGGGCCACCCCGTTGGGGATCAGTTGGTCGAGGGCCGCGTACCAGCTCTGGAGCGTGTTGTCGCCGGCCAGGGCGGCATCGTTGGCGTAGTAGGCACGCAGGTAGCGCGCTGCGTGAGCGCACATCACCTCGTGGTGGGCCATGGAGTTGGCCAGCACCGGGAGGTCGAGGCCCCTGCCGAGGACGCCGCGCTTGGCCGCGTCCCGCTGCGGGTCGAGCAGGGTGGCTTCGAAGGCGTCGTGGGTGTCGTCGAACAGCCGCAGCAGGGCCGGACGGGTGAAGCTGAAGATCGACTCGAAGTCGCCGCCGACACTGAGTTGGCCCATGGTGGTCACCCAATTGCTGAACTGGGTGCGGAAGACGTGCGGCCAGAGCAGCCGCTTCACCGGATGGTCGGTGGGGAGGGCGTTGCGGGTCGCGATCGCGAAGGCCGCTCCCGGGACGAGGTGCACCCAGTTGTAGTGCCGCACCAGAGACGTGTGGGTGGTGGCCGCGCACAGGGCGAGCGCGACTGAGCGTTGCCAATCCGGGTCGCTGGGTGCACAGCGGCCGAGCGCGCTGTCGATGGAGGTCGCGCGCAGCCGTCGCCCCGTCTGCGTGAACGTGACCGAAACGCCGAGCGGGACGAGCCCGGGGTGGACTTCGTAGCCGGCGAGGGAGCGAAGGTCCCACTCGTACGTTTGTGGACCGGTGGCTTTGAGGTAGCCGTCGTAAGGGCTGGCGACCGCGAGCTCGCCGAGATCCGGGGACTCGTATTCGGTCGGGAATTCGGGGACGGGAAACAACCTGCGATGCGCTGGGGTGTAGGCGTCGGCCAGCGCGGCGGCACGGTCGTCGGCTATCGGCGGCAGGCCGGGAGCCTGTGGGGGGAAGATTCGGAACAGGCCCACGATGACGCGGTAGAAACGCTCCGATCGGGGGTCAGTCTCGTCGGCGGGGATTCGATCCCCGACCAGGACCCGGTTGATGCCGATGCCGGGGAACCGTTGCGCCAGGGGGACGGTGTGAACTGGTCGCTCGTCCGTTCCCGGCACCGGGATGTCCACCACTTTCGCCCCGGAGAACTTGACCAGCGCCAGTCGGTCCCAGAATTGCCTCCGGGGAGTCCATAGCTTCGCCACGCCCGCAGCCTAAGACCTGGGCAGTCTCAGGGACACGGGGTACTTCTGCGCCGTGGACTCCTGGTCGTGAGCAGGTATCGCACGTTGTTGGTGCCGTCCAATAGCGTGGTTCCATGACGACGAGAATCGTTTTGGTGCCCGGTTTCTGGTTGGGACAATGGGCTTGGGATGACGTGGTTCCCGCTCTGCGGGAAAAGGGTTTCGACGTGGTGGCGCTCACTCTTCCTGGCCTTGAACTCGACCGCCGTCCGGACGCGGCGGTGACGTTGGCCGACCAGGCCGCTGCCATCGAAGCGGCTCTGGACGTCGACGTGGAACGACGGATCCTCGTCGTGCACAGCGGGGCGTCGTTCCCCGGTACCCTCGTGCTCGACCGTCGGCCGGAACTGGTGGACCGGTTCGTCCTGGTCGACACCGCGCCACCCAAGCCGGGGTTGGCGTTCAACGCGGAACAGGTCGGCGACTTCACCCTCGGCGACGCCTGGTCGGGACTGATGGAAGAGGGCTCTTTCACCGACCTGACCAGAGCCCAACTGGAGACGTTCCGCGAACGCGCTCTCCCTCACCCGGCCAGCATCGTGACCGAGGCCGCCGAACTCACCAATGACGCACGGCATCAGATTCCGGTCACCGTGATCTGCACCGCGTTCCCGGCCAGCGCCTACCAGGACTACGCCTCCCAGGGGGTGCCGTTCCTGGCAGCCCTGCTGGACTACTCCGACGTCACCTACCTTGACCTGCCCACGGGCCACTGGCCCATGTGGTCCAAGCCCGCAGAACTGGCCGAGCTCATCGCGAGAGCGGCTGACCAGGTTGGCAGCAGCCCGTCGGAGTGAGCCATCTCGGCCAGTTCGACACCGGCCGTCGCGCAGCGGACGCCAGGGCTCTTTCGACCGCTCCTGGTTGATGGTCGCTTGCGGCGAGTGTCCACCTCAGGTGGTCACGGATTCCCGCGAGGCAGGTTTCAGAGTTTGTAGCCGATGGCGCGCAGCAGGGCGCGCCGGTCGATGACGTCCGCGTCGGTCTCTACCCCGATCGGCGGCTCGCCGTCCACGACGCCGATGATGCCGCGACCCCGCGGGGTCACGGCGACAAGGATGTCGACCGGGTTCGCGGTAGCGCAGAAGATCGCGCAAACCTCCGGGACGGCTTTGACGGGGTTCAGCACGTTGAGTGGGAACCCTTCCCGCAGGAAGATCACGAAGGTGTGGCCAGCGGCGATGGCGGACGCGTTGCGCGTCGCCAGGTCGACCAGTTCGGGGTCGTTGCCGGAACGCCGAATCAGCCGTGGCCCGGACGCCTCGCAGAAGGCGACCCCAAACCGTAGCGTTGGGCTGACTCCTGCCAGCGCCTCGTGAAGGTCATCAACGGTCTTGATGAAGTGGGCCTGCCCGATCACGACATTCACTTCGTCGGGCTTGTCGATGGGCACCACGTCCCAGGACAATGTCGTCTCGGTCACCTCCTCATGGTGCCACGCTCCATTCGTGATGTGACGATGGGTGCGTTCATTGGGCCCTCCGATTCGGCGCTACCCCGGCCTCCTCGACTGATGGTCGCGACACTCTGCAACGTGCACCGCATGGTGCTGCGTGGCGGCCGTGGCCGATGACTTGCTCTTGGCCACCAGGATCATCGTCACCGATGGCGCGTCCACGTTCCGGCGAAGGTATCCTGGAGAGAGTCATCGAGCCGCTGGCGAGGTTGCCTGCATTCTCCCAGTAGCGTCGGCCCACGACCCATGTCAGGTTCGTGTGGATGCGCCGATGCTGGGGGCGGAATGCGCTGTGAGCAGCCCCGCCCGACTGGGGGAGGTGCTTGAGGGAAATGGTTGCTTCACTACGTCGACGACTGCGCTTCGCGGTTCTGGCGGTCACGCTCTCGTCCTTCTTGGGGGCATGCGTTTCCTCGCCGAGTGTCGCACGTCCGCGGGCCGATCTCGAAGCCACACCGCCTGCGTTCCCCATCGCCTCACCGGCCATGATCGGCGACAAGATTCCGTCCCTGACGGGTCTCGTGCCACGCCTGCCCGCCCTCTCCGCCCCCGGCTGGGTCCGTGAGGGGGTGCGTGTCAGCTACTACTCAGCGGTCGCGAACGTCTTGAGCGCCTATGAGCGGTTCATTCTGGATGAGAATGGAGACTGGGTCGGGCAGACAACCGGGAACCGCTATCGGCGGGAGGAGTTGTACGGTGCCGCCGGGCACGGCGTGACCCAGGTGGATGTGTTGTCGGTGGATGACGAGTATGTGGCATTGCAGGTGAATTCCTGGCAGTACTCCGTCTTCACTGGACCGCTGGTACCCAACGGCCAGGCGCCGTGGATCGGCCCGGCCTCAGGCGGCGACTGGTTCTTGCACCCGAGCGTGTTGGCAGGCCAAGCGAACCAAACGGGCGGCGGGCTCACGATTCTCCGGATGCCCTACACGATCGGGGAGGTGACGTACGACGCCATCCGGATCCAACAGGACAGTGAACAGGCGACCTGCGCCCGCGTCTACGACCTCACCAACGGCACCATGCTTGCGCTCTTCGGTGCGGTGACCACCCAGGAGGGGACGCTCTTCAGCGAGGCGATCTTCATCGGCGCCCGCCGGATGAACCTGCCTTGGCTCGGCCGCACCGTGCCGGACTGGGTGACCTCGGGAAGGACGCTGACCTACGCGGGGACCAAGAGCTGGGAGGCGATCCGGGCCGGCACCGTCCTGACCGCGAACGTTGCGCTTCGGATGCGTATCGATCAGGTGAACCCCGCCGCATTCACCTACCGCCGAACGACCACCACGACCGTGACTGGGTACCCGAGCCAGAGTCAGGAAGAGGATCTCGCCGGGGGTGTGGGAGAACCCACCAGCCTCGTCCTTCCGCCCGCGTCGCTGGCGGAGTTGCGTGCTGGCCAGGTCATCGACGCAGATCCCGTGACCGGCATCCGGGTCGAAGTCACCGACGTCAACCGTGATGTGGTCGCCATCGAAGCCCGCAACCGGGGCTTCTCGGCGAGGCTGACCTACGACGCGGACTCCGGAGTGATGCTCGGCTACACCGACCAGGTCACCAGCGAGGAGACCCGGACGTATTCCAGCCTCCGGCTGTCATCCTCGGGCTGACCGATGCCTGAGCGGCCGGTCTCATCGATTGACAGCCAGAACCCGGGGGCCGATTGCGATCGTGACGGCAGACGCGGCCACCCCGTGGCTTCCATGAGCGCGCCCCGAGCAGCTCGGCGCGCATGGCCTGGTCCGGGCCTCGTTCGTGCCACCGGCGCCGATCCGTGAGTTGCGGGACCTCACGCGGACCCGGGTGATGCTCACCCGCGAACGCGGCCGCGAGATCCAACGCCTGGAGAAGCTCCTGGAAGACGCCGGGATCAAACTGTCCAGCGTGGCCAGCGACATCACCGGAGTATCGGGCCGCCTCATGCTCCAGGCGTTGATCGACGGACATCGGGATCCGGCCAGCCTGGCCGACCTGACCAAGCGCCGGCTTCGGACCAGAATCCCGGAGCTGACCGAAGCCCTCACCGGCCGCTTCAACGAACACCACGCCTTCCTCGCCGGCATTCATTTGGAGACCATCGACCAACGGACCCGCCAAATCGAGAAGCTCAACCAGCGGATCGACCGTGCGATGGCCCCGTTTCGCTCCTTCTGTGACCTGATCTGCACCATCCCCGGTGTCGCCCAACACACCGCCGAAGTCGTCGTAGCCGAGACCGGTGCGGACATGACCACCTTCCCCAGCCCAAAGCACCTCGCCTCCTGGGCCGGAGTATGCCCAGGCAGCAACGAGTCCGCCGGACGTGTGAAATCGACCAAGACCAGGCCCGGTGACCCCGGACCCGACTACTACATCCGCCACAACCCCGAACGAGCCCGGCGAAACGCCACCCGCCAACTCGAACGACTCGGCTACAACGTGACCCACCCCAGCCACCCAAACCGCCCAAAAGGGCTCTGACGCGAAGGGAATCATCGCGTCAGAGCCCACTTGCCTGCTGGTCGGGGTGACAGGATTTGAACCTGCGACCTCATCGTCCCGAACGATGCGCGCTACCAAGCTGCGCCACACCCCGATCGACCTCAACTCGCGCCGAGACCGATGGGAAGTCTAGCCGAACTGGAC
>JBAVKY010000150.1:0-3250 GCA_049688555.1 Propionicimonas sp. | reverse complement strand
GATCCGTCCGAGGTTCGGTTGCTGCCGGTGTCGAAGACCCGTCCGGCCGTCGACGTGCGGACCGCCTACGAGGCCGGCTGCCGCAGGTTCGGTGAGAACCGACCCCAGGAATTGGTGGCGAAGGCCGTCGAATTGGCGGCACTTCCTGGGCTGAGCTGGGCGATGATCGGCCACCTGCAACGGAACAAGGCAGGGCTGGTCGCCGCGCATGCTGCCGAATACGAGGGTCTCGATTCGCTTGGGTTGGCCGTTGAGCTCGACCGGCGGCTGCAGCGTCTGGGGCGATCGCTCGACGTGTTGATCCAGGTCAACACCTCCGGTGAGGCGACCAAGTCCGGCCTTGCCCCGAGCGAGGTCGCGGAGTTCGCGGCGGGGTTGCGCGGCCTGGACTCCCTGCAGGTGCGTGGGCTGATGACCATCGCGGCGAACACCCCGGAGCGCGCCCAGGTGGCGGCCTGCTTCTCGCTGCTGAGCCGGATCCAGGCACAGCTGCGGGAGGCGGGCATCGAGGGGCAGAGCTACGACGAGTTGTCGATGGGCATGTCGGTGGACTACGAGCTCGCCATCGCTCACGGCGCCACCGTGGTACGGCTCGGTACCGCCATCTTTGGCGCCAGAGGCTGAGCTGGGTCGGCTCTTGCCCGTCGGGACGGCTGGTGCAGGCGATACACCTGGGGCACAATGGAGCATCCCTCCGGGACTGAGATTGCTGGGGAAGGCACGTCTCAGGCAGAGGGGGAGCGATATGGAAACGACGCGCGGGATCATCCTGATCCATTCCGCGCCCGCGGCGCTGTGCCCGCACATCGAGTGGGCACTCGGGGCCGCGCTCGGCAATCCGCTGCACCTGGACTGGATCAGCCAGCCCGCTGAACCGAACAGCGTGCGCGCGGAATACTCCTGGGTCGGACGGACGGGCACGGGTGCCGCCATCGCCAGTTCGCTGGCGCGGTGCCAACGCGCCCGGTTCGAGGTCACCGAGGAGGCGTCCGGGAGCACGGAAGGAATGCGCTGGAGCTATACCCCGCGACTGGGGGTCCACTTTGCCAGCATCGGCAGCCACGGCGACGTGATGGTGCACGAGGAGCGCCTGAAGCAGGCCATCCTCGCCGAGGCCCTCGGCGGGCGCCCGCTGTTGGCGTCCCTGACCGAACTGCTCGGCAGCGACTGGGACGACGAACTGGAGGCCTTCCGCCACGCCGGTGAGGGCAACCCGGTCCGCTGGCTCCACCGCGTGGGGTAGCGACCGCCAAACCGAGTTCGCCCGGCGCCACCCACGAAACGCTGGGAGACGCCGGGCGAGCCGGGTTGTGTCAACCGCCGGAGCGTGGAGCCCGGACGGGCCTACAGCGGGATGTTGGTGTGATCCCCCCGGATGCCGGTGTCGGCTACCCGGATGGCCTCGGCTATTGCGGAGCGGGTCTCCTGCGGGGTGATGATGCGATCCACGACCCCGATCTCGACAGCCTTCTCGACGCCGCCGGCGATCTGCTCGTGCTCGGCGGCGAGTTCGGACTCGACCTGAGCGAGCATGTCGGCGGGCACCTCGGCGAGCTTTCGGCGGTGCAGGATCCGGATCGCGGCCACGGGGCCCATCACGGCGATCTCGGCGCCGGGCCACGCGAACACCTGGGTGGCCCCGAGCGAGCGTGAGTTCATCGCGATGTAGGCGCCGCCATAGGCTTTCCGGGTCACCAAGGTCACCCGTGGCACCGACGCCTCAGCGAAGGCGTGCAGCAACTTGGCGCCGCGTCGCACCACCCCGTCCCACTCCTGGCCAACGCCTGGCAGATACCCGGGGACGTCCACCAGGACGACCAGCGGCACTCCGAAAGCGTCGCACAGCCGGACGAAGCGGGCGGCCTTTTCCGCGCTCAACGAATCCAGGCAGCCACCCAGCCGCAGCGGGTTGTTGGCGACGACGCCGACCGTCCGGCCACCGAGGCGACCGAAGGCCACCGTCACGTTCGGCGCCCAGCGGGCGTGCAGTTCGAAGACCGAACCCTCGTCGAGTAGGCCACTGATCAGGGGATGAACGTCGTAGGCGCGCTTGGCGGACTCGGGCAGCAGGCTGGCAAGGTCGGTGTCAGGCACGGAGCCGATCCCGCCCTGGGCCGCCAGTAGGCTCGTGATCTGCCGACCACGCGCGAGGGCGTCCGCCTCATCGTCGGCCACCACGTGCACCACGCCTGAGCGCCGCTCGTGGGTGTCGGGCCCACCGAGCCGCAACATGTCGACGTCCTCGCCCGTCACGGAGCGTACGACGTCCGGGCCGGTGACGAAGATCCGTCCCTCAGGGGCGAGGATGACCACGTCAGTGAGCGCCGGCCCGTAGGCGGCGCCACCGGCCGCCGCCCCCAGCACGATCGAGATCTGCGGGATCGTGCCCGAGGCGTGCGTCATCGCTTGGAAGATGCGGCCCACGGCATGCAAGCTGAGCACCCCTTCGGCGAGCCGGGCGCCCCCCGAATGCCAGATCCCCAGAATCGGGACACGGTCGACCATCGCCCGACGGTACGCCTGGACGACCACCTCGCAGCCGTCGACTCCCATCGCCCCGCCCATCACGGTGGCGTCCGAGCAGAACGCCACCACGGGCGAGCCGTTGATGGTGCCAGTGGCCGCGAGCATGCCGGAGGTGTCATCGACGCTGATCAGCTTCAACGACTCGGGATCGAGCAGGGCAGCCAGCCGGCGATTCGGGTTGCGGGGGTCCTCCTCGCGAGGCAAGCGGGCAGGTCGTGCGGGGGCAGTCGTCTGGGACATAGCTGTCTGGCCGATCAGATCAGTGGGTCGCTCAACGCGTCGCGTTGGCGTTGGTCACGGCGACGGCGACGTTGTGCCCGCCGAAGCCGAAGGAGTTGTTGATCGCCGCCAGGTCGCCGGCCCGCAACGGACGAGCGACCGCGGCGATGTCGATGCCCAAGTCGGGCTCCGGGTCTTCGAGGTTGATCGTCGGCGGCACCATCCGGTCATGGAGCGCCATGACCGCGGCGATGGTCTCCAGGGCGCCGGCGCCACCCAGCAGGTGGCCGGTCATCGACTTTGTGCTGGTGACGATGCAACCGTCCACCGCATCGCCGAGGGCGGTACGGATCGAGCCGGCTTCGGTCACGTCGCCCTGCGGTGTCGACGTGCCGTGGGCGTTGACGTGGACGATGTCGGAGGCCACCAGCCCGGAGTCGGCCAGCGCCTTCAGCATGGCGCCCGACTGGCCCTCACCGGTGGGATCGGGCTGCACGATGTCGTG
>JBAVKY010000149.1:0-14433 GCA_049688555.1 Propionicimonas sp. | reverse complement strand
CTTCTGGCCTTCGTGCCGATCTACCTGGCGAACGTGGCGTTCTCCAAACGATTCGGGGCCTCAGACGACTCTCGTTCCGCGTTCGGCCTCAACCTGCTGGGCGCCATGCTGGGCGGCTGCCTGGAATACCTCGGGCTACTGACCGGCTATCGCAACCTGCTGGTGATGGTCGCCGTCTTGTACCTGTTCGCGTTCCTGTTGACGCCTCGGACTCGCGGGGCCCTGAGGTCGGTGTAGCACGGGTCGTGGCAATCGCCCAGTCGGACGGCTGCAGCACCTTGCTGTGTCGCGCTTCATCACTGGTGGGGATGCACGCCAGTGGGCGTCTGCGGCAAGGTGCTTGCCACCAGGGTCTGGCAAGGGCAGTCGCAGTGCCAGATGTAGGACCCCCTAGGCGGGCCCATCCGGATACTGACGACGCACTCAGCGTGATCGTGCGCAATGCACCGTCCACATCTGATCGCGTTCACGCTCTCAGACCTTCCCGCCGGCGCCTGACCGCGCCATCGTGCGCTTCCAGCCCAACGGATCGAAGCTTACCCGCACCGACCTCAACAGCCAGCGCGTGCCCAGCCACCCACCGGTCCGGCACGAGGGATGACCCTGACCAGCGGCGCGCGGTCAACGTCCGATCGCCTCGCAACTGGCCCAGAGCCCAACTCGCTTCGCCCTGGCATCGTCCTCGAGGGACTGGTAGGCCCTGAAGCGGGTCGGAGTTGGCTCACTCGTGGGGTACCAGGCCGCCACCATGCCGGTGGCGACGAGCTGCCGGGCCACATCGTCGATGGACTCGGAGGCGACGTACCGCAGCAGCCTGTCGAAGCGGTCTGTCGGGTCGGACACCGGGTCGGTAACCAGCACCACGTGCCGCTTGCCGATCAGCCGCTCCAGCGCCTGCGTCGACTTCGCGGCCCCACAGTCCGATTCAGACGGGTCCTCGCGGTCGATCTCGGGGGCGTCGATCCCAAGCATCCGGATCGTGACCTGCCTCCCCGCAGCGGTGCGGGCCGAGAAGGTGTCGCCGTCGAAGACGGACCAGACGGTGACCGACTCGGAGCCGGGACGGGCCGAGGCCTCCCCACCGGGGCGTTGCGAGGTCGAAGGCGAGCGGGCCGCACCCGGAAGGCAGCCGCCGAGCGCTAGCACGAGTGCGAGAAACAGCCCCAGACCCGCCAGCCTGCCGTCCCTCCGCATGACGCGAGGCTAACAGCCGACCGCCTCAGCTGATCCGTACCCCGTAGAGCTTCTTGGCGTAGGTACCGACGACCAGCATGTTGCCGTAGACCGCCGGGGTCGCTTCGATGTTCTTCGACAACTGAAGGGTCGAATAGTCCCTGCCGGTGTTCGGGTCGAATAGGTGCAGCAGCCCGCTGGAGTCGCCCACGATGCCGTAGCTGTGTCCGTCCAGGCCAGTGAGAAGCAGCGGGGAACTCCACGAGAAGTTCGGCAGGTCCCGGCGCCAGGCCAGCGTCCCGGTCTTCCTGTCCAGGGCGACCAGGCTGCCTTGCTTCTGCGCCAGCGTCTTCGCCACATTGAAGAAGACCAGGTCGGAAACTTCTCCGGCGCCCAGGACGGGCGTCGCCATCACTCCCCCGTTGACCGCTTTGTCATACAGGGCCTCGGTCTGCCACTGCCAGACCTGTTGTCCGGTAAGGGCATCGATCTTCTGGATCGTGATCGGACCGCTCGTGGCACCCGCCTCGCCGCGCTTGTCCATCTCGTTGCCCGTATAGAGGAAGGGGCCCTCAGTCGTGGCGTCGAGAACGATGGTGGCGTCGGTATCGTCCCCTGTGGGACGCACCCAGACAACCTGCAACGAGGTGGCGTCCCAGCAGACGATGTTCCCGTCGTTGTCGCCGGCGAACACGAGATTGCGATAGGCGGCCGCGGAGCTCTCGATGCCGTGGCGCGACGACTCCGGGGTGCTGTAGGTCATCTTGGTGAACTGCGGATCCACGCTGACTGTCTTGGCGGTCGGGTCGTACTTCGCGTTGAGTTTCACCTTGTAGACGAGCCCGTTCTCGGCGGGCTCGATCAACGTGTCGGTGGCCGCGTTGACCAGAGCCGACGAGTCGAAGGCGCCCCACTCCCGAGGGGCCCCGGCATCCGAGCCGTCCCAGCCGGAGACCTCCTTGTTCTGGATCAGGTCGAAGATCCGGTAGCGCCACGCGCCGGTGGCCTCGCCGTTCTCGTTGAGGCCCATTCCGGAATACAGCAGCGGGTAGCCGCGAGGGTCGACCGAACCGGTGCCCTTGAAAGCGAACCCGGTGTCGATGGGCGGCTTCACGTCGCGACCGGTCGCGAGATCCATCCGGTAGACCTTGCCGTCCACCACCGGGTAAAGCACCTCGACGAAGTCCTTGCTGGACACGACGGACTCATCGAACCCCATCGCGGCCTTGGTCTGCGTCGGCCAGTTCACCAGCAGAGGCTGGCCCGTCCAGCCGGCACCGGCCCAGTGGGATCCCTCGGCACTCACGTCGCCGGTGTCGTGGGTCCACACCACCTGCAGTTTCCTATCGGTCACGTCGGAAGCGCCGTACACCGGGGCGTCGCGGTAGTTGTTGCCGCGGAAGGTGAGCACCCCCGGAATCTCGCTGTAGACCGAGGAGTCACCGAAGGCGACGGGCTGGGAGGGGTTGTACTTCGGGATCACCTGATTGGCCGCGTCCAAGACCTTCCAGGTCACGGCGCCGGACCCCTCGACCAGCGGGCGGCTGAACACGCCGGAACCGTCCGAGGTGGGCTCGGTGAACCCGGGTAGGCTTGAGAGGCTGAGCGCCAGCTTCGCTGGATCGGTCTCACGGCTGGGAGACGTGGGGGTGGTCGAGGTCGGCTGGTTGGGGCGCTGGCCAGGGGTGACGACGTCCGGTGCCGAACAGGCCGCGATGCCGACCAACACGACGACACCAACCGCCACGATGCGGAGGCGGCGACCACGAACGCGGAACTGGGGCATGCGCAACGCCTTTCGAGAGGACATCCCCCGTGAGTCTAGGTCGTCGCCACACGACGAGCTGTCCGACTCAGCGGGAGCCATCGATTCGCAGGGTTGTGTCGCGGAGTCGGTACGGAATCGACTGACCACGTCCACCTGCGTCGGTGGGGGCCGGTTGCGCGCCACTTCCGCG
This sequence comes from Propionicimonas sp., assembly GCA_049688555.1. Classification (GTDB taxonomy): domain Bacteria; phylum Actinomycetota; class Actinomycetes; order Propionibacteriales; family Propionibacteriaceae; genus Propionicimonas. The sequence continues at coordinate 11,302 of JBAVKY010000149.1, read as the reverse complement.
ACGCCAGGCGCCCGCGGCGCATCGGACTGCTATAACGACCGCATGCGCGCGGTCAGCTACAGCACCACCGGAGGCCCCCTGAACATCGTCGAGGTCGACTCCCCCACCTGCCCCGAGGCCGGAGCGGTGATCGAGGTGCGAGCCACCGGCGTGTGTCGGTCCGATTGGCACGCCTGGCGCGGCCACGACCCGGTCACGCTCCCCCACATTCCCGGTCACGAGTTCGCTGGAGTCGTGGCCCACGTGGGGCCCCGAGTGACCGGCTTCGCGGTTGGTGATCGGGTGACCGCGCCCTTCGTGAACGGCTGCGGGGGGTGTGACTACTGCCTCACCGGGCACGCCCAGGTCTGTCCGTCCCAGACCCAGCCTGGCTTCACCGGCGCCGGGTCCTTCGCCGAGCACGTCGTGGTCGAACAGGCCGACACCAATCTGGTGCGGTTGCCCGACGGCCTCGACTTCGTGACCGCCGCGGCCCTTGGCTGCCGGTTTGCGACCTCCTTCCACGCTCTCACCGCACAGGCAGAGCTGCGCGCCGGCGAGTGGGTGGTCGTGTTCGGCTGCGGTGGGGTGGGACTGTCGGCCGTCATGGTGGCCCACTGTCTTGGCGCCTCGGTGGTGGCCGTGGATCCGTCACCGGCAGCGAGGGCACGGGCCGCCGAGCTGGGCGCCGACGTCGTCGTCGACGCGTTCGATCCCGTTCCCCAGGTCCTGGCGGTGACCGCAGGCGGTGCCCATGTCGGCATGGACGCTGTGGGCTCGGCCGCCACCGCGGCGGCGGCCGTCCACTCACTTCGCCGACGCGGACGCCACGTCCAGGTCGGCCTGATGCTCGAAGGGAACAGCCGCGCCCCGCTGCCGTGGGACCTCGTGGTGGCCCGCGAGCTTCGCATCCTCGGCTCCCATGGCATGGCCGCCGCCGACTACCCGGTCATGCTGGAGTTGATTCTGGCCGGCAGGCTGCACCCTGAACTCCTGGTCGGACGGGTCATCGGCTTCGACGACCTGGCTGAGGCACTGCGGTCGATGGACGAGCCGAGCGAGCTCGCCGGGATCGCGGTGGCCGATCTGGCCCGCAGTTGACCTGCGCCCCCCGGTGCCAGAGGCTGGACGGATGGAATCCACCGACGAGACCCCCGACGCGGGCGACTTCTGGGAGCAGCACTACGAGAAACGGACACGGATCTGGAGTGGCCAACCGAATCCGCGGCTGATCCAGTTCGCCGCGACGCTGACTCCCGGGCACGCCCTGGAGCTGGGGTGCGGTGAGGGAGCGGACGCGGTGTGGCTCGCCGAACAGGGCTGGCAGGTCACCGCGGTCGACATCTCGAGCGTCGCCCTGGGCCGCGCGCAGGCCGCCGCGACTGAGCGCGGCGTCGCTGACCGGATCGCCTTCCATCGCCACGACCTCACTGAGACCTTCCCGCAGGGGGCGTTCGACCTCGTCTCGGCCCAATTCCTGCAGTCGCCGCTGGACTTCCCCCGAGAACACGTGCTGCGCGCCGCCGCCGCGGCGGTCGCCCCCGGTGGCTGGCTGCTCATCGTCGAACATGGTGAGGCACCCCCCTGGTCGGGGCTGCGTCACCACCACGCCCGGTTCCCCACGCCGCAGGAGACCCTCGCAGCCCTCGGTCTCGACGCCACCTGGACGAGCGAACACGTCGGCCGCCTCGAGCGGGAGGCGACCGGCCCGGAGGGCGAGTCCGGACACCTCATCGACAACGTCCTACTGCTGAAGCGCGGCCAGAAGGGCGCGCGCCTGCCCTGAGCTCGTGCGGATCGGAAACGCTGGGCTTATGATCGGTTGAGCCGATACCCAGATTCGCAGATGTTTCGCAAGTCGGGACGGGCGAACTACCTGAGTCTGAGGAATGGGGACGAGATGGCGATCGACCGGCGCGAGCGAGAGGTCCGCATGCTCGACCTGCTGGCCAAGGACGGTTCGCTGACCGTGGCGGCACTTTCCCAGGAGTTCGATGTCTCCGAGGTGACGATCCGCACCCAGTTGCGCGCCCTCGAGGAGCGAGGTGTGCTGAAGCGCACCCGGGGTGGCGCCCAGGCCACAGCCGTGCGCCACGTCCTGGAGCGTGAGCGCGAGAACGAGGCCGAGAAGGACCGTATCGCCGCGGCGGCCGCCGCCCTGGTGCGCGACGGCGACCGGATCATGATCGAAGCGGGAACCACCGCTGCCCGCATCGTCCGCCACCTGGCCAACCGTCACGGAGTCCAGATCGTCACCAATTCGACCCTTGTCTTCGGGTTCTCCCGGCACAACGCGAACCTGACCGTGATCCTGACCGGCGGCACCTTCCATCGTGAGTCCGAGTCGTTGATCGGTCCAGTCGCACTGCGTGCCGTCCGCGACTTCAACGTCCGGCTTGCCTTCATCGGGACGGACGGGTTCACGCCGAACCGGGGGCTGACGACCCAGTTCTCCGAGGGCGCAGAGGTGATCACAGCGATGCACGGCCAAGCGGAGCAGACCTGGCTGGTGGCGGATTCTTCAAAGTACGGCCAAGCGGGTTTCGTCTCGGTGCTTCCGCTGGCAGAACTCTCGGGAGTGATCACCGACACCCGGCTGGATCAGCCCAGCATCGCCGCGCTGCGCGAAACCGGCCCCACCGTGACGCTCGTCTGACCCGTCCGGAAGTCGCGCTCCGAAGCACGTGAAACCTTCTCTTGCACCACTGGTCTGCGCGTTGTAAGGTATCAATCGAAAGCTATACATAAGTTTTACGAAAGCAATAACGAAGCTTGCCGCAGGCTCAGAAGAAGAGGTTCGACCGTTCGTCGCCCCATCCCACCGTGGCCCGCAGCCTCGACGAAGGAAGTTGAATGGCCCAGGTTGTCGTAATGCCCCAGTTGGGCAACACCGTCGAGTCGTGTCTGGTGACGACGTGGCTGGTCGCCGTAGGCGACGCCGTCGAGCCGAGCACGTTGCTGTGTGAGATCGAAACGGACAAGTCGGCCATGGAGGTGCCTGCCGGGGTAGCCGGGACGGTGCTCGCATTGCTTGCCGAAGAGGGCGATGACGTCCCGGTGAAGCAGGCGATCGCAGTCGTCGGTGCTGCCGGCGAGTCGGTTGCCGAGGCGCTGGCCGCAGCTGGGCTGGCGACGCCTGAGCCGACAGCGGAGACGGTGGCAGCGGCCGCCGAGGCTCCGGTGACCGCCGACGCGGCCACGACCGCTCCGGTGACGTCAGCCGCCGGCGGCGTGGCGGTGTCGCCGCGGGCTCGTGGCGTGGCCGCGGCAGCGGGGATCGCGGCGGACCGACTGGCGGGCTCTGGACCCGCTGGCAGGGTGATCACCCGTGACGTCGAGGCAGCGATTGCGGCTGGTCCCGGCCTGACCGCAGGTGCGCGGACCGACGCTGAGGGTTTCCTTCCCGGTCAGCCGGGCAGTGGGATCGGCGGACGCGTGACGCGGGCCGATCTGGCCGGCGGGGTTGCCCCCGAGCCGATCAAGCCGCCGGTCGCGGTTGCCGCAGTGACCGCCGAGTTCCCGGGTTCCTTCACCGATAAGCCCTTGAAGGGGGTCCGGAAGGTGATCGCCGAGCGGATGATGACCTCGCTGGCGACGTCGGCGCAGTTGACCTACACGGCGACGGCTCCAGCAGCCGGCTTGTTGGCGCTGCGGAAGCGATTGAAGGGTGCTGCCGATGCTGAGCTGTCTGCGATCACCGTAGGTGACCTCGTCGGATACGCGGCAGTGAAGACCCTGGCCAGGCATGCGGTGGTCAACGCTCATCTGAGCGAGGGGGTGCTGCGGACGTTCGCGAGCGTGCACCTCGGCATGGCGGTGGACACCCCACGCGGCTTGTTGGTGCCCACGTTGCGGTTCGCCGACACGATGACGCTGCGGGAGTTCTCGAGGTTGTCGAAGCGGTTGGCGCTGGACGCGATTGGCGGGTCGATCAGCCCTGACCTGTTGAGTGGAGCGACTTTCACCGTGTCGAACCTGGGAGCGTTCGGGATCGAGTCGTTCACCCCGCTGCTCAATGTGCCGCAGGTGGCGATTCTGGGAGTGGACGCGATCTTCCCCCGCGCGGTGATCAACGCCGACGGCAGCGTGTGCGCCGAGCAGCGGATCGGGTTCTCCCTGACGGCTGACCATCGAGTGATCGACGGCGCAGACGCTGCCCGGTACCTCAAGGACCTGTGCGCGGCTGTGGCCGACATCGACCTGACCGTCCTCGGCTGAACGGGCATCGCCATGGCTGACTATGACGTGATCATCCTGGGCGGTGGCCCGGGTGGCTACCTGGCCGCTGAGCGGCTCGGGCATGCCGGCAAGCGGGTGTTGCTGGCCGAACGTGAATCGTTGGGCGGAACCTGCCTCAACGTGGGCTGCATCCCGACCAAGTCGCTGCTGAACAGCGCGAAGTTGTACGTCCATGCCCTGCATTCCGAACAGTTCGGTGTCACCGCTGAGAAGGTCGGCTTCGACTGGGCGAAGGTGCAGGCGTGGAAGGCGAAGGTGGTCGACACGCTGGTCGCCGGTGTCGGGGCGAGTCAGAAACGAGCCGGCGTGCAGGTGGTCCACGGCCACGGCACTCTGGTCGCTCCTGGTGTCGTGGAGGTCAATGGTGAGCGGAAGTCGGCAGATCATGTGATCATCGCGACCGGCTCGGTGCCGGTCATGCCGCCAATCCCCGGGGCGAAGGAGAACCCACTCGTGGTTGATTCGACCGGACTGCTGGCTGTCGACGCGGTTCCCGAACGTCTGGTCGTGATCGGCGGCGGGGTGATCGGGGTCGAGTTCGCGTCCCTGTTCGCCGCCTTCGGTGCCACGGTCGAAGTCATCGAGATGCTGCCCGAGATCGTCCCGTTCATGGACGACGACCTGGCCCGCAAGCTTCGCAAGGCCCTCAACACCGTCACGTTCCACCTGGGCTGCAAGGTCACCGGCATCGAGGGCGGCACTGTGGTCTACACCGACGCGAAAGGCCAAACCGTCCGGGCCGAGGCCGACCTGGTGCTGATGGCGGTCGGCAGGCGTCCGCTGGTCGAGGGCTGGGGCGCAAGCGAAGCCGGCCTCGAGGTGGGACCCCGTGGGGTCGTCGTCGACGACACGATGAAGACGAACCTGCCGAACGTGTGGGCGGTCGGCGATGTCACTGGACGCAGCCTGCTCGCCCACGCCGCCTACCGGATGGGCGAGATCGCCGCGGCCCACATCATCGACCCGGCACACGCGGCGACCACCGGGCAACGGCTGCGGACCAACACCGTTCCCTGGGCGGTCTATTCGATGCCGGAAGCCGCCGGGGTGGGGCTCACCGAGGCCGAGGCCACCTCCCGTGGCCACGACGTCACCTCCGCGACGGTACCCCTGGCGGTGTCCGGTCGCTTCGTCGCCGAGAACGGCGTCCGAGGACCCGGAGCGGTCAAGATCATCGCCGACAAGGCCAGCCGCACCATCCTCGGAATCCACCTGCTCGGCACCTACGCCCCAGAAACCATCTGGGGGGCGGCCGCCGCCCTCGAAAACGAACTCTCCATCGACGACCTACGCCAGATCGTCTTCCCCCACCCCACCGTCTCAGAAGGAATCCGCGAGGCCGCTTGGGCCGTCCGGGACTGACCACCAACCAGAGGAAGAAATGCCGAAGTCACTCACCGTCAATCCCGATCAGGTACGCGCCCGCGGTTCGATCACCGTCCCGCCGATCCCGGTCAACGCCTACGAGGCCGATCTCCCCGGTGCCAGCTCCCGGTACGGAGCCGAAGGCCTCGTAGGGATGCTGCACGACATGATCGCGATCCGCACCTTCGAGAACATGCTCAACTCGATCAAGACCACCGGCGGCTGGAACGGCATCGAATACAACCACCTGGGCCCCGCCCACCTGTCGATGGGCCAGGAGGCCTCGGCCGTCGGCCAGGCCGCTGAGCTGGGGGCGGAGGACTATGTCTTCGGTTCGCACCGTAGCCACGGCGAGATCCTCGCCAAGAGCTTCTCCGCCGCCCGAAAGATGGACGCCGACCAGCTACAGGGCATCATGTCGGGCTTCCTGGACGGGGACACGCTCCGTTACGCCGAGCAGCTCGGCTACGAGACCCCCGGCGAACTCGTAGAGAACTTCATCCTGTTCGGCACCCTGGCGGAGATCTTCGCCCGAAAGGCCGGCTTCAACCGGGGCATGGGCGGCTCGATGCACGCCTTCTTCACCCCCTTCGGCTCCATGCCCAACAACGCCATCGTGGGCGGCTCGGCCCCGATCGCGACCGGCTCGGCCCTCTTCAAGCGCGTGAACCGGCTCCCAGGCATCGTGATCGCCAACATCGGCGACGCCTCCATGGGCTGCGGCCCGGTGTGGGAAGCGATGATGTTCTCGGCGATGGATCAGTTCCGCAACCTGTGGCGGCCCGAGGACGGCGGCAACCCGCCGATCATGTTCAACTTCTTCAACAACTTCTACGGCATGGGTGGCCAGACCGCAGGCGAGACCATGGGCTACGGCATACTCGCCCGCGTCGGCGCCGGCGTGAACCCCGAAGCCATGCACGCCGAGCGAGTCGACGGCTACGACCCGCTCGCGGTCGCTGACGCCGTCCGCCGCAAGAAGGAGATCCTGCTCGCCGGACGCGGACCCGTCCTGCTCGACACCATCACCTACCGCATCTCGGGCCACTCCCCGTCCGACGCCTCCAGCTACCGGACGCGGGAAGAGATCGAAGCCTGGGAGGCGGCCGACTCCATCGTCAGCTTCTCCAACCGGCTCATCGCCGAGGGTGTGACCACGGAAACGGCCGTGGCTGACCTGCACGCCAGGATCAACGACCGCCTCACCAAGGTTCTGGCGCTGGCCAGCAACGACAGCGAACTCGAGCGGGTCGACGTCGCCTACATCGAGGGGGCAATGCTCTCCAACGGCCACGTCGAGTCATTCGGTTCCGGCGAGCCCGAGCTGAACGAGCCGCTGGCTGAGAACGCCCGGGTCAAGGCGATCGCGAAGAAGGTCCGCACCGCCAAGGACGCGGACGGCAAGCCGGTGTCGAAGGTGAAGATGTACCAGTTCCGCGACGGCCTGTTCGAGGCCATGGCGCACCGTTACGCGATCGACCCGACCATGTGCGCCTGGGGCGAGGAGAACCGTGACTGGGGCGGCGCGTTCGCGGTCTACCGCGGGCTGACCGAACTGTTGCCGTACCGGCGGCTGTTCAACTCCCCGATTTCGGAGGCGGCGATCGTCGGCGCCGGGGTCGGCTACGCCCTCTCAGGCGGGCGTGCGGTGGTCGAACTCATGTACTGCGACTTCCTCGGACGCGCCGGCGATGAGATCTTCAACCAGGCCGCCAAGTGGCAGTCGATGTCAGCCGGCCTGCTCAAGATGCCACTGGTGGTGCGGGTGAGCGTGGGCAACAAGTACGGTGCCCAACACTCCCAGGACTGGTCAGCCCTCGTCGCGCACATCCCCGGCCTGAAGGTCTACTTCCCGGCGACGCCCACCGACGCCAAGGGCATGCTCAACCTCGCCCTGTCAGGCACTGACCCGGTGATCTTCCTCGAATCCCAGCTGCTCTACGACATCGGCGAGCAGTTCGAGGCCAACGGCGTTCCCGAGGGCTACTACGAGACTCCTGAGGGCGAGCCGGTCGTCCGCCGGGAAGGCCGCGACGTCACCATCGCGACGTTCGGGGCCACCTTGTATCGGGCGCTGCAGGCGGCTGACGAGCTTGAGCAGAAGTACGGGGTCTCCGCCGAGGTCATCGACCTGCGCTTCGTCGCCCCGCTCAACTATCGTCCGCTGCTCGACTCGGTGCAGAAGACCGGACGCCTCGTGCTCGCCTCCGACGCGGTCGAGCGCGGCTCGTTCCTGCAGACCGTGGCCTCGACTGTCCAGAACCTGGCCTTCGACTCCCTCGACGCCCCGGTGGTGGTGGTGGGCGCCCGCAACCACATCACGCCCGCTCCGGAACTGGAAGACCTGTTCTTCCCGCAGCCCTCCTGGATCATCGACGCGATCCACGAGCGCATCGTGCCGTTGCCCGGTCACGTGCCGGCGGCGAATTTCACCGATGGCGAGATCGTCCGCAGGGCGCGCCTCGGGGTCTGAGCCGTCTGGCCTCAGGCCGGGGTGTCGGCGGCGAACCGGATCCCGGCCTGATGTCGCGCTGTCTCGAGCAAGCCCATCACGGCCACCGAGGCATCCAGGTCGGCGTAGCAGGTCACAAAGTCCTGGGCCTCGAACATGGTCGCGCAGGCCGTCAGCTCGGGAACCATCTGATGAGCAACCGGATCGGCCACGATGCTGACGGTCTGGTCGGTCACCACCGTGATCCAGGACACCTCGTGCGGCAACGAGTCCATGACCAGGTAGCCGAGCGTGCCCTGGATCAGCATGCCCGGCGGGCTCTGGCTGTCCTTGGCCCCAACGCAGATGGCCGTCGCACCCGGGTACTGCATGGTAAGGACGCCGCACGTATCGATCCCCCGCACCACGTTCGCCCGGTAACTCACGGCAGCCGGCTGTCCCAGCAGCAGCGTGACCAGATGGATGTTGTAGACGTTGATGTCGTACAGCGCACCGCCGGACAGGGCCGGATCGAACACCGGTGGCGTCTCGCCGGCAACGAACCGGTCGTAGCGGCTGGAGCGCTGGGAATAGTTCGCCTGCACGTAGCGCAGCTCGCCGAGTTCCGCGACGGCAGCTCGCACCCGGGGCAGAGTGGGGGCGTAGCGCGGCATGATCGCCTCCCACACCATCAGACCGCGTGCCTTCGCCAACGCGGCGATCTCAACAGCCTCGGCGGCGGTGGAGGTGAACGGCTTCTCCACCAGCGCGTGTTTGCCGGCCAGCAGGACTGCCCTGGTCGCGCGGGCATGCGCGACATTCACCTGCGCCACGTAGACCACGTCGATCTCGGGACGCGCGAGGAACCGCTCCTCCTCGACGTCGACGGCCGGGACCCGGAACCGGTTCGCCAGGTCGCTGGCACGTCCGTGGCTCCCCGGGCGGTGCAGGAGGGCGACGCAGGCGATCCCCGCTGCGGCGAATCCTTCCAGGGCCCGCTCAGCCATCATGCCGGTGCCCATAATGCCTACGCGCATTGTTCTCCTTCGCGAGCTTTGAGGGGCCGGTTCGCCGGCCCAGTGCCAACCTAGCGGGTTGCTCAGACGAACCGCGGTCGAGCGCTGTCCGGCTGCCCGGCTGTCCGGCTGTCCGGCTGTCCGGCGAACTGAACCGCACGCCGCTTCCCACCGCCAGCCGCCGATCACCCCGCCAGGGACAGGCGAGCTTCGATGGTCGGCGCCAGCCTCTGACGGACGGAATCCAGGGCCCGTCGCTCGATCCGCCGCACGGAACTGACCGACATCCCGATGGCTTGCGCAACCTCCTGGCAACTGTGCGGGACCCCGTCGGCGAAACCGAAGCGTAGTTCCACGACGCGGCGTTCGTGATTCGGCAGGCCATCGAGCGCGCCCTCCAGCCGGGGATCCGAATCCATCTCGGGCGGTGGCGGGTCAAACACCGCCAGCGCACCAGAGTCGCCCAGTTGCGGGTCGAGGGGCAGCGGAGGTCGATGGTGGAGCAGCAGCGCCACTTGCTGCGTGCTCCGTCCCAGCGCCTGCGCCAGCTCAGCCAGGGCGGGGGGCCGTCCGAGTTCCTGGGCGAGTTCGGCGGCGAGCCGATGGGCGTGGCGCAGCTGCACCGCGCGACTGGCAGGGATCCCCATGCCGCCCAGCCGCGACGCTGTGACCGCTGCCAGGTGCTGGCGTAACCGCGGGATCGCGAACGTGGTGAAACGTGCCCGGGTGTGATCGAAGCGCTGCAGGGCCCCGGCGAGGGCGATGAAGCCTTCCTGGAACAGCTCTTCGTCGCTGATTCCGCTCCCCCTGGCGCAGCGCCGGACCTCCCGCCACACCAGTCGAACGTTCGCCAGCAGGAAGTGCTGCCAGGCCAGCCGTCCTTCCGCGACGAGTTGGCCCAGTTCCTCCGTCGATGCGGTCACGGGACAACGACCGGTGGCCAGGTGGTGCGACGCCAGGACTCCGGCCTCGATGGATCGTGCCAACCGCACCTCCTGATCGGCGGTCAGCAGGGGCAGGGCGGGATGGTGTTGGCTCATCTCTCCACTGTCACCGACAACGCCTTCCGCGTCAGCCCCAGCAGTGTCCAGCTGTGGAGCAACAGATCGACAACACCGGTGGCTGTGGATCGGTCACAGCGACGGACCGGTGGCCAGGGCCACCAGGTGCTTGCGATGCGCCTCGAGGTCGACCAGAGTGGCGAACATCCGGTTGTAGGCCAGTTGGTCCTCAACCGGGTTGGTGCGCTGCAGCTTCGACTTCAGCGAAGCGATCTGGCGCGCGATCGAGAGCACCCGCACCCCAGCGGCGTACTCCGCGGCGTAGGCGGCCGTCGGCGGCCGCAGGACTGGCTCCACCGCCAGGGTCACCACGAGCTGCCCGATCACCGGATCGTCAGTGTCGCTCAGCACGCGCTGCCCCCAATCCCCAGGGCCCGCCTCGGCGGCGACCGCAAGACACTCAAACAGCACCCGGTAGGTCGGGTGTGCGAAATCATCGGGAACCAGGTCGTTCAGGGTGTCGGTGAACACCTCGGGGGCCCGCAGCAGCAGCCGCAGGGTCCCCCGTTCGGCTTCCCAGCGGCGGTCGCGGGCATCCGGCAGGTCCAGGCCGGGCAGCGGGGGCTCAGCGGGTCGCAGCGGCGGCGCTGAGTCGGACGGACGGCCGCCGCGCTTACCCGCGGCGCGCTTCACCTCGCGACGCACCTCTTCGGGATCGAGGCCGAGCAGCTGGGCGAGTTCGCGGACGTAGCCCGGCACGAGCCCGGCGTCCCGGATGCTGCTCACCAGCGGCGCGGCGGCCCGCAACGCCGACATCCGTCCCTCCACCCGATCGAGATCGAAGCCACCGATCACGTTGCGCATCACGAACCGGTACAGCGGGACTCGGCGCGCCACGAGTTCGCGCAGCGCCGCGTCGCCGTGCTGCAACCGGAGGTCGCACGGGTCGAGACCGGTCGGTTCGATGGCCACATAGGTCTGCGCGACGAAGTTCTGATCCCCCTTGAACACCTTGAGGGCGGCGGCCTGACCGGCGGCATCCCCGTCGAAGGTGAAGATCACCTCGCCGGCCTGGACGTCGGAAGTCCCGATCAGCCGCTGCAGCAGGCGCGCATGATCGTCCCCGAAGGCCGTGCCGCACGAAGCGACGGCGGTGTCGATGCCGGCCAGGTGCGCAGCCATCACGTCGGTGTACCCTTCGACGATCACCGCCTGGTTCTTCTTGGCGATGTTCGTGCGCGCCAGATCAAGCCCGTACAGCACCTGCGACT
>JBAVKY010000148.1:0-5099 GCA_049688555.1 Propionicimonas sp. | reverse complement strand
CGGCGAAGACCGTCTCGTCCTGGTACACCACGGCGACCGACAATCCGGGGACGCCGCTGGCCTCCATCACCGTCTTGATGTAGGCGGGCAACGCGGCGATCGCAGCCGTGACGCGTTCCTTGGTGATCGACCCGACGGCGTCGCTGCCCGGGTTGCCGTTGCCCGCGGCCGCGGGCGACCAGCCTGCGGTCGCAACCGGGCTCGCCGTGCACGCCGACGCGCCGACGCCGACGACGGCAACGAGCGAGGCCGTGCAAAGCGCGGTCATCGCGCGGGTTCGGAGTGGGGGCATCCGATGAGCTCCTGACGTGAGCGACGACCACGACCCGGGCGGCTCGCAGGGCACTCAATGTGGCAGACCCCGAGTCCGAAGGGAAGGCCGTGACCAGCCCGTCGGGGCCGTCTGACGCCTCTGCGGCGGACGGAGTCCCCGTCCGGTGTGAGAAGTGCTGAGGGCCTGCCAACGGGACGGGACGCTGCTCGACACTCAGGTCGTGGTCACCTAGGTTTCACGCATGACCCCGCCGCGAGGTTCGACCAGGCACGTTGCCCCGTGGCTGATCGGCCGCCGGCTTCAGAGTGGCACGCTGTAGACGCGGTGAGACACCGTGGAAGGGGACGTTCGTGGCACGCCAGCTGATCGCAACGAAGATGTTCGTGCCCAAGCTGCGGCGGGGTTTGGTAGCCCGGCCCAGGCTGCTCGAACGATTGCACCTCGGGTCGCTGGCGAGGGTGACGCTGGTCTCGGCACCGCCCGGGTTCGGCAAGACCACGCTGCTCGCCGAATGGGTCCATAGCGAGACCGTCGACGCGAAGCGTATCGCGTGGCTGTCCCTCGACCCCTCGGACAACGACCCCGCCTCCTTCTGGGCCTACGTCGTGGGCGCGCTTGAGGCTGTCGTGCCCCACGTGAGCCCCACCGTGCAGGACCTGGTCGCCGCAGGGCAGGTTCCGACCGAGCTGGTCGTCACCACGCTGCTGAACGAGCTGGCCGCAGCGCCGGCGGAGGAGGTTTGGCTGGTACTCGACGACTTCCACCTGGTGGTCAACCGCGAGGTCCGCGACGGCCTGACGCTGCTGGTGGAGCATCTGCCGCCCCACGTGCATGTGTTACTCAGCACTCGCGCAGACCCGGACCTGCCGCTGTCGCGCTGGAGGGTGCGCGGCGAGTTGGTCGAAATCCGGGCCGCGGACCTGCGCTTCAACCGGGACGAGACCGCCGAGTACCTGCGCGCAGCCACGGGGTTGGAGCTCGGCTTGGCAGAGGTTGCCACCCTGGGGGAGCGCACCGAGGGGTGGATCGCCGCGCTCCAGCTGGCAGCCCTTTCCTTGCGAGGACGCGACGATACGAGCGGTTTCATCGAGCGCTTCGCCGGTGATGACCGGTACATCGTCGACTACCTGATGGACGAGGTGCTGGCGCACCAACCCGAGGACGTCCGGGGGTTCTTGTTGCTCACAGCGTTCCTCGATCGGCTCACCGGTCCGCTCTGCGACGCAGTCACCGGACTCGACAGCGGCACTCGGATGCTGACATCGCTTGAGCGCGCCAACCTGTTCGTCGTCCCGCTGGACGACCAGGGTCAGTGGTTCCGCTACCACCATCTGTTCGCCGACGTGCTGCGGGCGCGGCTACTCGCCGAGCAGCCTGAGCAGGTGCCGGTGCTGCACGGACGCGCCAGCCAATGGTTCGAAAGCGTCGGCCTGACCGACGACGCGATCAGGCATGCGCTGGCCGCCGAGGACTATGACCGGGCGAGCCACCTGATCGAGCAGGCGGTGCCGGTGGCCCGCCGCAACCGGCGGGACACGATGCTGATTCGGTGGTTGCAGGCGCTGCCCGACGACGCCATCCGGCGAAGCCCGGTGCTGAGCGTCGTCTCCGGATGGATGCTGCTGGCGTCCGGTGACCTGGCCGCAGTCGAGTCGCGCCTCGACGATGCCGAAAGCCTCCTGGCACGGGTTGCACCAGGGTCGCCGCAGCCGTGGGCTGACACCGAGGAGTTGCGCACGCTGCCGGCGACTATCGCCGTCTACCGCGCCTCCCTCGCTCAAGCGCGCGGCGATGCCGCGGGCACCGCGGAACATGCACGCCACGCCCTCGACCTGGCTGGGCCCGGTGACCACCTCGCGCGCGGTGCCGCGTCCGGATTCCTCGGCCTCGCAGCCTGGTCGGACGGGGACGTGTCGCTCGCCCTGGGAACCTTCAGCCAGGCCGTGGCCAGCCTGCATGCCGCCGGCAACCTCGTCGACGAGCTCAGCGGCACGGCTCTGCTTGCCGACATGTGGATGGTTGCTGGCCGGCCCAGCAAGGCCAGAGAAATCTCCCAGCGGGCCCTGTCGGTGGCGGAGGCGCTCGGGCCGGCGGCCGCCCGGGCAACCGCCGACCTGCACGTCGAGCTGGCCGAACTGGAGGTGGAAGCCGGCGACCTCGAGGCCGCCCAGCGACACCTCGAAGCCGCAGCCTCACTGGCCGAGTTGGTGTCGACGAGCGAGAGCCGGTACCGGTGGTTCGTGACCGCAGGGCGCCTCGCGTCCGTCCGCGGCGACCACGAGCGGGCCGTCACGCTGCTGAGCCAGGCGGAAGAGCGCTATGTGCCCGGCTTCTACCCGAACGTGCGTCCCCTGGCGGCGATCAAGGCGCGGTTGTGGGTGGCCCACGGTGATCTGGTGCGGGCGTCTGATTGGGCCGCGGAACGCGGGGTCGCCGCCACGGATGAGGTCAGGTACCTCGGCGAGTTCGACCACCTCACGCTGGTGCGACTGATCCTCGCCCAGCACTCGAGCCAGCCAGCCGCTCTCGACGAGGCGGTGGAGTTGCTCGGACGGCTGCGAGTGGCGGCCGAGAGCTCGGGGCGAGCCGGAAGCCTCCTCGAGATTGGGATGCTGCGCGCCCTCGCCCTGCTCGCCCAGGGTCAGCGCGCGCAGGCGGTGGAGATCCTCGCTCGGGCGATCGCGCAGGCGCCCGAACCGGACGGCTACGTGCGGCTCTTCCTCGACGAAGGCGAGCCCATCAGGGGACTGCTCCGCGAAGCCGAGCGCCAAGGGCTTGCAGTTGGCCACCCGGGTCGCCTGCTCGCCCACGAAGCGGCGACGGACGGCGCCCTGCCAGCCGCGCATCAGCCCCCGTCCCAGGCGCTGGCGGACGCCCTGACCGAGCGCGAGCTGCAGGTGCTGCGGCTGCTCGACAGCGAGCTGAGCGGGCCAGAGATCGCCCGCGCATTGTTCGTATCGCCCAACACGCTGCGCACTCACACCAAGCACATCTTCACCAAGCTCGACGTCACCACCCGCAGGGCTGCGGTCGTCCGAGCCCGCGATCGCGGCCTGTTGTAGCAGCGACTCCCACGTCTCACCCCGCCAATCACATCACTGGGTGATGCCCACTCACCCAGCCCGTCCCTACGTTCGAACCATCACCACCGCGGCGGCGCCGCGGACCTCGAACCAGGGAGCCCGACATGACCATCACCACCACCAAGCTCACCCGATGGGCCGGCCTCTGCGCCGTCGTCGCGGGGCTGTTGTTCATCGCCGTCCAGATCAACCACCCACCTTTGGACCTCGCCCTCGTCACCACCGCTGAGTGGACGGTTCGCCAGAGCATGAAGGTCTTGATGACGGTCCTGGCGCTGGCCGGCATCACCGGCATGTACCTGTCCCAGGTGAGGAAGGCTGGCGTACTCGGCCTGCTGGGCTACCTGATCTTCGGCGTGGGCTATCTCGCCATGATGACCATCGAAGTCGCTGCCCTCGTCATCCTCCCCGCCATCGCTTCGAGTGCACCCGGCTACGTCAGCGACGTCCTCGCCGTCGCCACCGGCGGCACCGCGACCGGCGACATCGGCCTCTTCCCAGCCCTCAGCCTGCATTCTGGTATCGGCTACATGGCAGGCGGCCTCGTGTTCGGTATCGCTCTCTTCCGGGCCAACGTGCTGGCCCGCTGGGCAGCGGTACTGCTCGCCGTGGCCACCACCGCCACCATGGCGATCCCGCTACTGCCGTGGATCAATCAGCGGCTGTTCGCAGTCCCCACCGGCGTGGCGCTGATCGGCCTTGGCTACTCACTGTGGCGCTCGCAGCGCAGCCGGGCCGAAGCATCGGTGTCGGAGGCCGTCAGCGCACCGCTGCAGCCGGCAGTCTCCCAGTGACTATTCACGCCACCACCCACCGGGCCACGTCGGCCCGGTGGGTGCCGGTCGCGCTGGCCGCCCTCAGCCTGGTCCCAGCCTTCACCGGTTCCCTACGGCTGGTCGAGGTGTTCGGCGGCCCGCACCTCATGCCAGCGAACCCGCGCATCGCCGCGTCGCCGCTGCCCGTGATCGTGCACATCGCCACGGTCATCCCCTACGCACTCCTTGGCGCCTTCCAGTTCTCCGTGCGGTTGCGTCGGCGTCGACCCGGCTGGCACCGGGCGGCCGGGCGCGTCCTGGTGCTGCTGGGCTTGGCGGTGGCCTTGTCGGGGCTGTGGATGACCCTGTTCTACCCTCGGCAAGCAGGCACGGGGGAACTCCTCTTCGGGTTCCGGCTCGCGGTCGGCTCGGGCATGGTCGCCAGCATCCTGCTCGGCTTCGCCGCGATCAGGCGCGGCGACGTCGCCCGCCACCAGGCCTGGATGACCCGCGCCTACGCGCTGGCTCTCGGGGCCGGCACCCAGGTTCTCACCGGGGCCTTCGGCGGTGCGCTGCTGGGCACTAGCGTGCTGGCCAACGACCTGACCATGGGTGCCGCCTGGGCCATCAATCTCGCCATCGCCGAATACGCCATCCGACGCCGCAGGAGCCCAACCGTCCGCCACCGCACCCGAATCCCGGCAGCGACGGCCCCGCTCTCATGAACGCCGCTGCGGCCCGGCCGAGCCCTGTCGGTTACACTCTTCGCGTCGCCGGGCGTCTGGACGCCCGCTGGTCACCGTGGTTCGACGGACTCACCCTGACCAGCGAAAGCGATGGCACGACCAGCCTCAGCGGCCTCGTGGCCGACCAGGCCGACCTCCACGGGCTGCTCGCCAAGATCCGTGACCTCGGCATCACCCTGATCTCCGTCGCGGCCATCGACCCGACCGACACCCCCTGAACCAATACCGCCCTGAATGAATG
>JBAVKY010000147.1:0-14910 GCA_049688555.1 Propionicimonas sp. | reverse complement strand
GTCCCCACCACCCCTGTCCGCTTCCCCAGTGACCCGGACCTTGGCTGGGTCTATAGTGACGCTCGTTGGTTTCACGAGGGGAAACCGGTGAGATTCCGGTACTGACCCGCAGCCGTGTTGCAGGCCTGGAGGGCCTGCCAGTCGGAATGCCTCGCGTCACCGCGCTCATCATCACCCGTCGTGGTCCGCGGGTTGGGCCGGGAGCGTCTCATCGCAGGCGTACCTCGTTCATTCCGGGGACACAGCGTTGAAAGGACGCCCGTGTCTCTCCTCCCTCGCCAACTGGCGGCTCTCCTGACGGCAGGAACGCTGCTGATCGCGCTGGCCGGTTTCGCTGCCGCCCCCCTCAGCCACGCCGCCCCCACTGCCTGCAGTGGCGCCTGGGTTGTCGTGCAGCCCGAGGCGGACGCGGCGACCGCCACCGTCACCTGCGCGACCGAGTCGAGCGACGGCGTCGTGGCACTGCGCAGCGCCGGCTTCACCGCCGTGGGCAGTGATTTCATCACGCAGATCAATGGCCTGCCAAAGAACCCCGACTTCACCAAGAACGGTGGCGTCTACTGGGCTTTCTGCACCGCCGACGTTGACGCCAGTACGGGAAGTATCGGGAAGTGGACGTATTCCCAGGTCGCGGCTGACAAGACCAAGCCTGCCGCCGGGAGCGCGACCGGCTGGCTGCTGACCGCGACCATGGACGGTTGCCCCACCGTGGCCACAGTGCCCGAGGCAGCGCAGTCAGCATCTCCCACCGCGACCACCCAGCCCGCCCCGGTCAGCGGAGGAACGCCCTGGAGCGTGCTGGTGGTTGCTGGGATCGTGCTGGTGGCGGCCCTCGGCCTCGGCGGCTGGTGGTGGCTGAAGGGACGGTCACGCTGAACTCACTGCACCCGTGGGCCTGGTGGTGTTGGGCGATCGGGCTCGGGCTCGCTGCCAGCGGTACCACCAACCCCTTGCTGCTCACCCTGATCGCGTTGGCCGCTATCACGGTGGTCATGCTCCGCCGAACCACGGCGCCCTGGGCGCGCTCGGTGGGGGTCTACCTTGCGCTGGCGGCCTTCATCCTGCTGAGTCGGCTGTTCTTCCAGATCCTGATCGGCTCGGGCGGTGGGCCCACCGTGCTGTTCACGCTGCCCCAACTCCCGTTGCCCGAATGGGCCGCCGGAATCCGACTGGGTGGCGCGGTTTCCGCCGAAGCCCTCCTGGCATGCGTCTACGACGCGCTACGGCTCGCGGTGATGCTGCTCTGCCTGGGTGCGGCCAACGCCCTGGCCAATCCTCGCCAGGCGTTGCGTTCGGTGCCAGCCGCTCTCTACGAGGCGTCGGTGGCTGTGGTGATCGCGCTGAGCGTCGCGCCTCAGCTGATCGAGAGCTTCCAGCGGGTCAGGAAGGCGAGGCGGTTGCGAGGGGACACCAGCCGCGGGTTGAACGCGCTCACTGCCCTCGTGCTGCCCGTCCTCGGCGACGCCATCGACCGTTCCCTCAGCTTGGCTGCTGGCATGGACGCCCGCGGGTTCGCACGCACCAACGGTCTGCCGGTCAAGGGGACGCTCCCCTTGATGCTGGGTTCGGTGATGGTCGCGACCATGGGCGTGTTCCTGCTGCTGAGCACCAGCGCCACCGTGGTGGCCCTGGCCATCCTGGCGGTCGGAATACTCGGTACCGCCGTCGGCCTGCGCCGCGCCGGACGACGGCTTCGAGTCACCCGCTACCGTCCCGATCGCTGGGGCTGGCGCGAATCGGCGGTGGCCGGTTGCGGTGTGATGGCCGCGGCCATCGTCACCGCCGTGGGGGCTCTCAATCCGTGGGCCATGATGACGCCGACGTATCCGTTGACCTGGCCGGAACTCAGTGTCGCCATGCTTGCCACGATCGGTTTCGCCCTACTGCCGCTGGCCTTCACCAGGTCGCGTCGTCCGATCGGGCTGGAAGACCCCCGGCAGGACGTCCCGCAGCGGACGGTCCGCCCCCGCGATGTCGAATTGGTACGGCCATGATCGAGTTCGAGCGGGTGACCCTCACCTATCCGGGAGCGGCGCGGCCGACGCTGCGTGAGGTGAGTCTGCACGTCAGGGAAGGCGACCTCTGCCTCGTGGTGGGTGCCACCGGTTCGGGCAAGTCCACCGTGCTGGGTGCCATCAATGGGCTGGTGCCCCACTTCACCGGCGGAGTGATGCAGGGCACCGTCCGCGTCGACGGCCGCAGCACGGCTGAGCATCGCCCACGCCATCTCGCCGATGTGGTCGGCTACGTGGGGCAGGACCCACTGCGCGGGTTCGTGACCGACACCGTGGAGGACGAGATCGCCTATGGCATGGAACAGCTGGGCATCGACCCGACCGCGATGCGCAAGCGGGTTGAAGAGACGCTCGACCTGATGGGCATCGCCGACCTGCGGCGGCGTCCGCTCACGGGACTGTCGGGTGGGCAGCAGCAGCGGGTGGCGATCGCCGCCGTGCTGGCGGCGCAACCGAAGGTGCTGGTTTTGGACGAACCCACTTCAGCCCTCGACCCCACCGCAGCCCAGGACGTGCTCGCGGCGATCACCACCCTGGTGCATGACGTCGGGTTGACGGTCGTGCTGGCCGAGCACCGGTTGGAACGAGTGATGCAGGCCGCGGACTCGGTCATCTGGGTGCCCGGCGACGGCTCGGTGTGCGTCGGCCCGGCGGCCAGCGTCCTGGCAAGCTCCACCATCGTCCCGCCCCTGGCCGGACTCGCCCGGGCGTTGGGCTGGTCCGACATACCCCTGAGCGTCCGAGAGGCCCGCCGTCGCGTGCAATCCGAAGGCCAACACCCCACGCCGCCACTCGAACCGGTCCCCGCTCGCGGCGAGGTCGTCCTCGCCGCGAGCGGACTTTCCGTCCAGTACGGCGACGTGGTGGCCGTGCGTGGTGTCGATCTCGACCTGCGCGCCGGCAGCATCGTCACGGTGCTGGGTCGAAACGGTGCTGGCAAGTCATCGCTGCTGTGGGCCCTGCAGGGGGCACTGTCGTGTGAGGGGGACCTCCTGGTCGCCGGACGCGACCCGCGCGGCCTCACCGCAGCTCACGCTCGTCGCGTGGTGACGCTCGTGCCTCAGACCGCTGCAGACCTGCTCTATCTGCCGACCGTGGCCGACGAGTGCGCCCAGGCTGACCTGGAGAGCGGCGCCGAGCCAGGCACGGCTGCCACCCTGCTGGCGGAACTCGGCAGCTATCTGCCGCCAGAGCGCGATCCGCGCGACCTGTCCGAGGGTCAACGGCTGTCCCTCGTGCTGGCCATCCAGCTGACCGCCAGCCCTCCGGTAGTCCTGCTGGACGAGCCCACCCGAGGCCTCGACTACCAGACCAAGGCCGACCTGCAGCGGATCGTGACCCGGCTCGCCGCGTCGGGGGTGGCCGTCCTGATCAGCACGCACGACGTGGAATTCGCCGCCGGGGTGAGCGAGAGGTCCATCCTGATGGCTGACGGGGAGATCGTCGCCGAGGGAAGCACCCGCACGCTGCTGACATCATCTTTCGCCTACGCCCCGCAGATGGCGAAGGTGTTCGCCCCGCTGCCGATCCTCACCGCCGACGACGTGGCGAAAGGAATGGCATGAGTGGCACGCAGCAGCTGGGGAGACGAGTCTCGCTAGCACTCGCGGTCGCCCTCGGCATGGGCCTGGTGGCCTTCACCTGGCCGTTGTTCCTCTCGTCCGCATCGGCGATGTCCCCGGCCCAGGCGCCGCTGGTGTTCGCCCTGGTGCTGCCGTTGATCCTCGCCGTCGTGCTGTCGGAGCTGGCGGGCGGACGGATGGACGTCAAAGAGCTGGCAATGTTGGGGGTGCTGGCCGCCGTCGGCACCCTCCTGCGTCCACTCAGCGCGGGTACCGCGGGATTCGAACTCGTGTTTTTCCTGATGATTCTTGCCGGGAGGGTCTTCGGCCCTGCCTTCGGTTTTGCCCTCGGCGCGATCACCATGTTCACCTCCGGGCTGCTGACCAGTGGGGTTGGACCCTGGCTCCCCTACCAGATGCTCGCCGCGGGCTTCGTCGGGTTGTTCGCCGGCTGGCTGCCGCGAGCCAACGGACGCCGGGAACTCGTACTGCTGGCCAGCTACGGTGTGCTCTCGGCCTTCGCCTACGGCTGGCTGATGGACTTCTCCTTCTGGCCCTTCTCTCTGGGAGGAAACACGCAACTGTCCTTTGACCCCGAGATCGGTGCGTTGGCGAACCTCCAGCGGTTCGTCCTGTTCAACCTGGCCACCTCGATGGGGTGGAACGCCGGCCGCGCGCTCACGAATGCGGTGGTCATCCTCGTTGTCGGGGCCCCGCTGCTGCGCCTGTTTCGGCGAGCCGCGCGCCGAGCAGCTTTCGTCCCCGCTGAGCGGTCGTTGGACGGAATACCCGCCGGGAGCGGCCGGTTGGGCTAGAACAGACCCAACACCTGTTTGACCCAAAGGAGAAGTCATGGCTTACACGCTGCCGGATCTTGACTACGACTACGGAGCACTGGCTCCCCACATCGCGCCTCAGATCATGGAGCTACACCACAGCAAGCACCACGCCGCCTACGTGGCGGGCGCCAACACGGCGCTGGAGCAGTTGGCCCAGGCTCGCGAGACCGGCGACTTCGGTGCCATCAACAAGCTCGAGAAGGACCTGGCTTTCCACTTGGGTGGCCACATCAATCACTCGGTGTTCTGGAAGAACATGTCCCCCGATGGCGGCGGTGAGCCGGACGGTGACGTCGCCAGCGCTTTGACGGAGTACTTCGGCTCCTTCGACGGTTTCAAGAAGCACTTCGCCGCCACGGCGAATGGCATCCAGGGATCCGGGTGGGCCATGCTCGTATGGGACACGCTCGGTCAGCGCCTCAACATCAACCAGCTCTTCGACCAGCAGGGCAACCTGCCGGTGGGTCAACTGCCCGTCCTGCAGCTCGATATGTGGGAGCACGCCTTCTACCTGCAGTACAAGAACGTCAAGGGAGACTACGTCAATGCCTGGTGGAATGTCGTCAACTGGAACGACGTCGCCGAGCGCCTCGCAAGAGCAAAGGCCGCCTCAGCTGGCCTCTTCTGAGTGACCCACCTGAGTGACCCACCTGAGTGACGCACCCCCCTGAAGGCCCGGATCCCACGATCCGGGCCTTCAGTTTTCTAAGAAAACTTGCGGATTCTCTCAGCTAAAGGCTAAGCTTTTCTCAGAAAAGGCGTACGTCTGACGACCGCGCCGCCCTCTCACGAGAGAAGTCCTGTGAAGCGAGCGACCGTGCTGACCACTGGTGCCGTGGCACTGCTCCTGATGGCGGGTGGGGCGACTACGGCCACGGCCCTGCACAAGGATGTCACCGTGACCGTGGACGGTCGACCAACCCGCGTCGGGGCTTTCGGCTTCACCGTGGCCGACATCATCTCGGCCCAGGGCATCGCCTTGGGAGCGCGCGACCTCGTCTATCCCTCCCTCTCAGATCCCGTCGCGGACGGGCAGACGATCACCGTGGAATACAGCAAGCCAGTGACCCTGACGGTGGACGGCGCCGCGGTCACCTTCCACACCACCGCCACCTCCCTCGACGCCGCCCTCACCGAGATCAATAACCCAGGCCTCCGGGACGCCAAGCTTTCCGCGTCTCGATCGGTCACCCTGCCGCGCGAAGGGCTGTCGGTCGAGGCGACCACTGCCAAGGACATCAGCCTCAAGGTAGCCGGCAAGAAGCAGGGCCTCACCACCACCGCCGCCACGGTCGGGGACCTGCTCACCGAGCAGGGCATCACCCTGGACGGCGACGATCGCATCAAGCCCGACCTGAGCACTCCCATCACCGAGGAGCTCACGGTCGTGATCGATCGGGTCACTGTGAGCACGCTCACCAAGAAGGAAGCCATCCCCCACGATGTCGTGGTGCGGAAGGACCCCACCGCCTGGAAGGGCGAGTCGAGCGTCAAGAGCATGGGCAAGGACGGCACGGCGAAGCGCACCTACCTCGTGACGACCGTCAACGGCAAGGTCGAATCCACCAAGAAGACCGGCGAGAAGATCCTGGACAAGCCAGTCGCCGAAGTCCGCACCGTAGGGACGAAGGCGACCGCCTCCGGGGTGGGCCTCAACCTCGCCCGCTCCGCGATGTGGGACAAGATCGCGCGTTGCGAATCTGGCCGCAACTGGTCGATCAACACTGGCAACGGCTATTACGGCGGGCTGCAGTTCAGCTTGCCGACCTGGCGCAGCGTCGGCGGCTCGGACTTCGCCGCCTACCCCCACCAAGCGAGCCGCGCCGAGCAGATCACCGTGGCGAATCGCCTGTTCGCTAAGGCCGGCACGCGTCCTTGGTCCTGCGCCTGACCCCAGGCCTGCGAGCGCTCTGGCTCGCAACGGGGTCGGAACGGATGGAGTCCACCTCCGCCGTGCCCACTCATCCACTCGTCATGGAGTCGGCTGACGCCGGCACGCCAACGCCGGCACGCCAAACGCCCGGCCCCTGGGGGCCGGGCGTTGCGCTGGTTTGACGTGAGGGCTACTTGTCGTCGCCCTCAACCACGTCGACGGCCACCGCATCTTCAGCGACGACCTCGACCTGCTTGCCGTCTTCGACCTTCGTGACATCCTCGGCCTTCTTGGCGGAGGCCTTCTTGGCAGACGCCTTCTTCGACTCGGCCTTGGCCGGTTCTGACTTCTTCGCAGAACCCTTGGCCTTCGCCTTGCGCGACTCCTCGACCGACTCGGTCACGATCTCGATGACCGCCATCGGGGCGTTGTCGCCCTTGCGTGGGCCGATCTTGGTGATGCGGGTGTAGCCGCCCTCACGGTCGGCGAACTTCGGCGCGATCTCGGTGAACAGGGCGTGCACCACGCCCTTGTCGGTCACGGTCGTGAGCACCAGGCGCCGGTTGTGCAGGTCGCCGCGCTTCGCTTTGCTGATCAGGCGCTCGGCCAGCGGCTGAACGCGCTTGGCCTTGGCCTCGGTCGTCGTGATCTTGCCATGCTGGAACAGCTGGGTGGCCAGGTTGGCCAGGATGATCCGCTGGTGTGCCGGGCTACCGCCGAAGCGGGGCCCCTTGGTTGGCTGTGGCATTGTCGTGTTCTCCTATGGCCTGGATCAGAACTGATCGTCGTATTCGTCGGTGCCGTCGTAGCGGCTGAGGGCTGCCAGCGGATCGAAGCCGGGCGCGCTGTCCTTCAGGGATAGGCCCATCTCGTGCAGCCGCAGCTTGACCTCTTCGATCGACTTGGAGCCGAAGTTGCGGATGTCGAGCAAGTCCTGCTCGGAGCGGGACACCAGTTCGCTGACGCTGTGGATGCCCTCGCGCTTGAGGCAGTTGTACGAGCGCATCGTGAGCTTGAGTTCCTCGACCGGCAGCGCCAGGTCGGCAGCCATCTGCTCGTCGACCGGCGACGGGCCGATCTCGATGCCTTCGGCGTCCACGTTCAGCTCCCGGGCCAGGCTGAACAGTTCAACCAGGGTCGAGCCGGCCGAAGCCATGGCGTCACGAGGCGAAATCGACCGCTTGGTCTCGACGTCCACGATGAGGCGGTCGAAGTCGGTCCGCTGCTCGACGCGGGTGGCTTCCACCTTGTAGGTGACCTTGAGCACCGGAGAGTAGATCGAGTCGACCGGGATGCGGCCGATCTCAGCATCCGGATTCTTGTTCTGGACGGCGGAGACGTAGCCGCGGCCGCGCTCGACGACCAGTTCCATCTCAATCTTGCCCACCTCGTTCAGGGTGGCGATGTGCAGGTCGGGGTTGTGGATCTCCACCCCGGCGGGCGGTGCGATGTCGGCCGCGGTCACGACGCCGGCACCGGACTTGCGCAGGTACATGACCACCGGCTCGTCCTCTTCTGAGGAAAGCACCAACTGCTTGAGGTTCAAGACGATCTCGGTGACATCCTCCACGACACCCTCCACCGTGGAGAATTCGTGCTGGTTACCCTCGATCTTGATGCTGGTCACCGCCGCGCCAGGAATTGACGACAACAAGGTGCGACGCAGCGAGTTACCCAGGGTGTACCCGAAGCCCGGCTCTAGGGGCTCAATGGCGAACCGCGAACGGTAGTCGTCGATGACCTCTTCGGTCAGGATCGGACGCTGTGCAATAAGCATGTGTTTTCCTCTCCACCGCCCACTATTTGACGGTGATCGATAAGTGGCCCGGACGCCGGAACGTCCGGGCCACCGATTCAGGTACGCGGATTACTTGGAGTACAGCTCGACGATCAGCTGTTCGGAGACATCGATCGTGATCTGCGCGCGGGTGGGCAGTTGGTGCACCAGGATGCGCATCCGGTTGGGACGCACGGTCAGCCAGGCCGGCACCACACGCTCGTGGTGGGTCTCGCGAGCCACCACCAACGGGTAGACGTTGAGCGACGTGGGCTTGACGTCGATGACGTCGTACGCGCCCACCCGGTAACTGGGCACGTTGACCTTGTGGCCGTTGACCAACAAGTGGCCGTGGACGACCAACTGACGGGCCTGACGACGGGTGCTGGCGAAGCCGGCGCGGTAGATCACGTTGTCCAGGCGCGACTCGAGAATGACCAGCAGGTTGTCACCGGTCTTGCCGGACAGCCGGACGGCCTCTTCGTAGTAGCGACGGAACTGCTTCTCCAACACGCCGTAGGAGAAGCGGGCCTTCTGCTTCTCACGGAGCTGGAGCAGGTACTCCGACTCCTTGGTACGGCCTCGGCCGTGCATGCCCGGGGGGTACGCGCGACGCTCGAACGCCTTGTCGTTGCCCACCAGGTCGGTACCGAGCCGGCGGGATTTCTTGGTGATGGGTCCGGTGTAACGGGCCATGATTCAAGTCCTTTCTTGCTCGGGGTCAGACGCGGCGGCGCTTCGGTGGGCGGCAACCATTGTGGGGAACCGGAGTGACGTCGGAGATCGGACCGATCTCCAGCCCCACCGCGCCCAGCGAACGGATGGCGGTCTCCCGGCCGGAACCGGGGCCCTTCACGAAGACGTCCACACGCTTCATGCCGTGCTCCATGGCCCGACGGCCAACAGCCTCGGCAGCCATGCCCGCGGCGAACGGAGTGGACTTGCGGGAGCCCTTGAAGCCGACGGTGCCGGCGGAGGCCCAGGCGATGCCCGCACCCGTGGGGTCGGTGATCGAGATCAGGGTGTTGTTGAACGTGCTCTTGATGTGTGCCTGGCCGGAGACGACATTCTTCTTCTCCTTGCGGCGCAGCTTGGTCTTGGCGGCCTTTTGGCTCGCGGAACGGCTTGCAGTAGCCATATTGTGTCAGTTTCTCCTGGAGTTTCTCTGTGCCATCAGGCCCCGCTCAGCGGGCCTTCTTCTTACCGGCGACGGCCTTCTTCTTGCCCTTGCGGGTGCGAGCGTTCGTCCGGGTGCGCTGACCACGGACGGGAAGGCCCATGCGGTGACGACGGCCCTGGTAGGAGCCGATCTCGATCTTGCGACGAATGTCAGCAGCGACACTGCGGCGCAGGTCACCCTCGGTCTCGTAGCTGGCTTCGATGTGGTCTCGAAGGGCGACGAGCTGCTCGTCGGTGAGTTGGTGGACACGGATGTCACCACTGATTCCAGTGGCCTCCAGGGTTTCCGCGGCCCGGGTGCGTCCGATGCCGTAGATGTAAGTGAGGGCGATCTCCAGCCGCTTCTCGCGCGGCAGGTCTACCCCAATGAGGCGTGCCATCAGGCGGTTTACCTTTCAGTTCTTCGTTCCGGTCGCCCGGCCCGCGAAGGTCTCTGGCGTGATGCGTCCCCTCGCCGCCTGGCGTGGGCCCCAGCCTTCGTCCGGGGGTGGCACCGGGAATGAATCCCGGCGGTGCGATCACGTTGTGTGTTGACGGCGGCTAGTCGGCCGCCCTCAGTTCTTCAGTTGTTGCGTTGGCCCAAGGGCCGGTGTTCCGCGTCCCGCGGCAGCTGCCGCGACGTGGCCGGAGGCTGGACGCCTCAGCCCTGACGCTGCTTGTGGCGCGGGTTGTCACAGATCACCATCACGCGACCGTGCCGGCGGATCACCTTGCACTTGTCGCAGACTTTCTTGACGCTCGGCTGAACCTTCATCGAGCAACTTTCTGACTCATCGTCGAGCACAGGGGTATCCCGGGGAACGACTGGTGGTGGATTCTTGCGGTGGTGGCTACCGGTGCCGGAAGACGATGCGGCCGCGGCTCAAGTCATAGGGAGAGAGCTCGACGACCACCCGGTCGGCCGGAATGATACGGATGTAGTGCTGCCGCATCTTGCCGCTGATGGTCGCCAAAACCTTGTGCCCATTGGCCAGTTCCACCCGGAACATGGCATTCGGCAGGGCTTCGACGACGGTTCCCTCGAGTTCGAGGGCGCCTTCTTTCTTCGCCATTACTCCCAATCGTGAGGTACGGGCGCAGGCGTACGCCTGCACAGGTCATGCAAGGGTCGAGTCTAGTCCACCGGTCGGATCTCGCCCAAATCGCGGCCGCCAGCTTCAAACGCCCGACTTCGCGCTGCGCTCGTCCACGGTTCGGACCCCCGGGCCCCTGCCAGCGTTCGAGGCACTTCTCGGGCGGCACACGGCGTAGAGTTGTCGGTCGGTCTACTTATCCGGGCAAAGGACGACTACGTGGAACCCGAAGGTGCCCCAGCCACCCTCGATCGCGAACTCGCGATCGAACAGGCGCACGTCGATCTGGTTTATCGGCATTTGGATGTCGCGACGAACTCGGCCAGAAAAGTCGCCACCCAGGGGCGGACGATCTATCGTTCCGATCGCGGCAGCTATGTGCGCGAAGAGGACGGCACCGCCCTGTTCGAACGTGACGCCTTCGCGTTTCAGGCGGCCAAGCGGCTCGCGATCTTGGATGCCGAACACGAAGGGCTGGTGTTCGGTCGGCTCGATCACACCGACTCCGAGACCCGTTACATCGGACGGATCGGCGTCCGCGACGAAGACTACGAACCGCTCGTCATCGACTGGCGGGCCAGAGCCGCCGAACCGTTCTACCGTGCCACGGCCTCGGAGCCGATGGGCGTGGTACGCCGTCGGGTGTTGCGTTGCCGCAGCGACAAAGTCGTCGGCATCGAGGACGACCTGCTGGATGCCCAGGCTGAGCACGAGCTGGTCATCATCGGCGAGGGTGCCCTGATGGCTGCCCTGAAGCGGGCCCGCGGGCCGCGGATGCGTGACATCGTCTCGACCATCCAGGCCGAACAGGACGAGGCGATCCGCGCCGACCATTCCGGGGTGACCGTGATTTCGGGGGGCCCCGGTACGGGCAAGACCGTGGTCGCGCTGCACCGGGCCGCCTACCTGTTGTATTCCCACCGGCGGCGTTTCGAGCGCGGCGGCATCCTAGTGGTCGGCCCCAGCGGGCTGTTCATGAACTACATCGACCGGGTGCTGCCCTCGCTGGGTGAGGATTCGGTGACTCTGCGCGCGATCGGCCAGGTGGCCAGCGACGCACTGGGGTTCGGCAGCGACCGGATCGACGACGCGGCTGCCGCCTCCGTCAAGGGCAGCCTGCGGATGCTGCCGGTCCTGAAGCGACTGATCGCGGTTCCGCTGGTCGACTTCGGCACCCACGCGCCCGCGCTTCGGCTCACGGTCAAGGGCGAGGTGCTGAGCCTCGACACCGACGCGGTGGAACGGATCCGGCGCGACGTCCTCACCCGCATGAAGGCGAATGCCGCCCGGCCAGCGGCGGAGGCTGCTGTCCAGGAGGCGCTCAACCGCCAGGTGCCGGACGAGCTCGAGCTCGACCCGGCGGACGTCAACGAGTGGATCACCTCGACGCCTGCCTATCGGAGGTTCATCGAAGCCTGGTGGCCTGCCCTGACGGCCCCAACCGTGCTGCGCCGACTGGCCGACCCGTCGGTGGTGGCGCGTGCCTCGAGCAGCATCCTCACCCCAGCCGAGCAGCAGGCCCTCGCCGCCAGTTACGAATCCCCGGACTGGTCCGTGGCCGACATCGCCCTGCTGGATGAGCTGGCCAACCTGCTGGGCCCGATCCAAGTGAGCGCCGAAGACGAGGAGCCTGCGATCTTCCTGCCGGACGGCACCAAGGTCTCCGAGGTCGTCACCATGGCTGACCTCTTGGCCAGGCCTCGCGAGATCGACCCCAACGAAGACGCCCACGACACGTTCGCCCACGTGCTGGTGGACGAGGCGCAGGACATCACTCCCATGCAGTGGCGAATGCTGCGTCGACGGGGGGTCGCGGCCAGCTGGACGGTCGTGGGCGACCCGGCCCAGAGCAGCTGGCCCGACCTGGCCGAATCCGAGCAGGCATTGACCGACCTGATCCGTTCCGCGCCGCATCGCAACTTCCGGCTCTCCACGAACTACCGGAGCCCAGCCGAGGTCTTCGACCTCGCTGCGGCGGTGGTGCGGCGTAGCTTCCCGCAGGCCGACCTGCCGGTGGCCGTGCGGCATACCGGGGTCGAGCCGCTGCTGTTGCGCACCTCTGAGAGCGCCCTGCTCGAGCAACTCGACCACCTCGTCGCCGACCTGACCCACCAGGTGGAGGGCACGATCGGCGTGATCGCTCCTCCGTCGCGGCTGGCGGAGCTCAGCGCTGCCAGCAGTGCGCGTCCCTGGTTCGAGGCGGCTGGCACCCGGGTTTCGTTCCTGGCGCCCCTGACCGCCAAGGGCTTGGAGTTCGACGCGGTGGTGGCAGTCTCCCCCGATCAGATCGTGGCGGAGTCACCGGCCGGGGAGCGCGTCCTTTACGTGACCCTGACCCGGCCCACGCAACGGCTGGTCACCCTCGAGGTGGGGGAATCCGGCGGAGCCTGGCGAGAATCTCTGCGCTCGCTTTCGACCGATTGAGGGTGAAGAAGTGCAGGCCGGCCGCCCCGCCGGCCAGCAGTCGGTCGCACAGGTTGACCGCGATCTCCAGTCCCACCGCCCGCACCGCGGCCGGGTCGTCGGCCACCCCACGCAAGGAAGCCACCATGGCGGTCGGCAATTCCGCGCCCGACAGGGTGGCGAAGCGTTCGATCTGACCGACATTCGTGACTGGTTGGATCCCGGCCACGATCGGCAGCTGGCAGCCGATCGCACGGACGCGGTCGACCAGCCGAAAGTAGGCGTCGGCGTCGAAGAACAGCTGGGTCACGGCGAACTCGGCACCCGCCTGCTCCTTCTCGGCCAGAATCGTGGCGTCCAACTGAAGGTCGTGGTGCTCAGGGTGCCCGTCGGGGAAGGCGGCGACGCCCACGCAGTAGTCGCCGCTTGCCTTCACCAGCTTCACCAGCTCCGTGGCGTTGTCCAGCCCCTCTGGATGCCGCTGCCAGGGTTGCGTGGGGCCACCCGGCGGGTCGCCCCGGATCGCGAGCACATGGCTGACCCCGACCTCGGCGTAGGAGGCGATCGCGCCCCGCAGTTCGGCCACCGACTGCCCGACGCAGGTGAGGTGCCCCATGGTTCGCACCGTGGTTTGGGTCTTGATCAGCCGGGTGGCATCGATCGTCCGGCTGCGGGTCGACCCGGTGGCCCCGTAGGTCACCGACACGAAGTCGGGTGCCAACGGTTCGAGGTCGTTGATGGTGGACCGGAGTTGTTCGGTGCCGTCATCGTCGCGCGGCGGGAAGAACTCGAACGACATGGTTGGGTGAGCGCCCTGCCGCAGGATGTCGGCAATCGTCGCCGAGGTTTCGGGTCGCGTCGCGACGGCAGGGGCGTCAGGCATGGGCGCCACCTTAGGTGAGCCCTTTGCCGCGCGGGCATCTAGGCTCAGCCTGTGGTCACCTTTCTTCCCGACGATCCCGTTTCCGAGGAGTTCCGCACCGCGGTGAGCTGGCAACTCGCCGACTTCCTCAACGAGCGACGCGACGCGCTGGCCGGGATCGCCTCGGGCCTGGCACCTTTGGTGGGACTTGCCGACGCGCTCACCGCCGGCGGCAAGCGACTCCGACCCGCCTTCTGTGTCTGGGGGTACCTAGCCGCGACCGATGCGGTGGCTGATCCCCTGGCGTTGATCAGGGCGGCCGCCAGCCTCGACCTGCTGCACGTCAGCGCGCTGGTCCACGATGACGTGATGGACGGCTCGGACACCCGGCGCGGGCAGCCGTCCGCCCACCGACAGTTCGCCGCCCAGCACCGCGGGCAGCTGCTGCGAGGTAACCCCGACGCCTACGGGCACAGCGCGGCGATCCTGCTCGGAGACCTGTTGCTGATCTGGTCGGCCGAGTTGTTCCGGCGCTGCGGCCTGCCGGACGCCGCCGTGACGGCTGCTCAACCGCTACTCGAGGCGATGCGGACGGAGGTCACGGCCGGGCAGTTCCTCGACATCCAGGCCCAGTCGCGCCAACCGCTGGACGCGCGCACCTCGCCACAGGAAGTGATGGCCCAGGTCCGGCAGGTGGTGGAGTATAAGACCGCCCGGTACACAGTGATTCGACCGCTCCAGATCGGGGCGGCGCTCGCCGGGGCGACGGACGGCCTGCTTGAAGCTCTGGCCCGGTACGGCTCGGCCGTTGGCCGCGCCTTCCAGTTCCGCGACGACGTGCTGGGCGTCTACGGGGACTCCTCGTTGACCGGCAAGCCCGCCGGGGACGACCTGCGCGAGGGCAAGCTGACGGTGCTGGTCGCCCATGCGATCGCCCGCGCCCCCGAATCCGAGGCCCGTCTGTTGGCCGGACTGTTGGGCAGGCCGGACCTGAGCGCCGGCGACGTGGCCATGGCTCGCGCCATCATCACGGCTTCCGGCGCGGTGGCCGCCACGGAAGACGAGATCGCCACCACGCTGACCGAGGCACTCGACGCGCTCGATCAGGCGCCGGTATCGCCGTCAGCCCGCCAAGCCTTGCGGGCCTTGGCCCGGCTGGCAGCGCAGCGAGTCTCCTGAGAGCGCTGCCCCCTCGCCGCACGGCGGCGGTCAGCGGCCGAGGCCGCCCAGCGTGAGTCGCTGCATCCCCGGATCGTCCTTCCACGCCTGGATCAGGAGGTCCTTCAAGGCGGCGGCCGCGGCGGCCGGATCCTCGGCGCCAGTGATG
>JBAVKY010000146.1:0-1681 GCA_049688555.1 Propionicimonas sp. | reverse complement strand
GTGCTCGACCAGGTCGATGCCGCCGAGCTCAGCCGCGGTGGAGATCCGCCAGCCGATCGTCTTCTGAATGAGCTTGGCGATGGCGAAGGTGACGACGAAGGAGTACACGAGGACGGCTCCGGCACCGATGACCTGACGCACCAGCTGGTCCACTCCGCCGCCGAAGAAGAGTCCGGCAATACCGGCCGGGCTGCTGGGGTCTGCCAGGAAGCCGATGGCCAGGGTGCCGATGAGGCCACCGACGAGGTGGACGCCCACCACGTCGAGCGAGTCGTCGTAACCCAGCTTGTGCTTGAGGCCGACGGCGTAGGCGCAGCCGACACCGGCGAGGATGCCGATGGCCACGGAACCGAGCGGGCTCACTGAGCCACACGCCGGGGTGATCGCAACCAGGCCGGCCACGACACCGGAGGCGGCGCCCAGCGAGGTCGGGTGACCGTCACGGACACGCTCGAGGACCAACCATGCGAGCATCGCGGCCGCGGTGGCAGCGAGGGTGTTGATCCAGGCGACACCGGCCAGGGTACCCGCGGAGAGCGCTGAGCCTGCGTTGAAACCGAACCAGCCGAACCACAGGAGACCGGCGCCGAGCATGACCAGGGTCATGTTGTGCGGGCGCATCGGCTTGGTGCCGAACCCGACGCGCGGGCCGAGGACCAACGCCAGGGCGAGGGCCGCAACACCGGCGTTGATGTGGATCGCGGTGCCACCGGCGAAGTCGATGGCCTTGACCGTATTGGCGATCCAGCCGCCGTGCTCGGCAGCGGCTCCGTCGAAGGCGAAGACCCAGTGGGCTGCCGGGAAGTAGACAAGGATTCCCCACAGGATGGTGAACAAGGTCCAACCGGCGAAGGAAGCCCGGTCAGCGATAGCGCCCGAGACCAGTGCGACCGCGATGATCGCGAAGCAGGCCTGGAATGCGACGAAGACCAGAGAAGGGATGGTGAAGACCGCGGCGTCCGGGCTCATCAGGCCTTGGAGGCCGGCGAACTGGAACGGATCGCCGATCAGGCCCATCCAGGAGTCGCCGAAGGCCATGCTGTAGCCGAACAGTACCCAGAGGACACTGATGGTGCCCATCGCGATGAAGCTCATCATCATCATGTTCAGGACGCCCTTGGCCCGTACCATGCCACCGTAGAAGAATGCGAGACCGGGGGTCATCAGCAGCACCAACGCGGCGCTGATCAGGACCCAAGCGGTGTCGCCTGCGCTGATTTCCAACATCATGCGTATCAGCGTGTCCGACGCCTGTTACGCCACGGTTCAACCAGTGTTACGCCAGCGTTAGGACGTGTTACAGGCTCGTTTCGACGACGCCTCCGGCACCCAGCCACTCCATCGGAAGAACGCAGCCGCAAGCGCTGGCAAACGATCAGTGGCGCCACTAGGTTGGGGTCATGGCACCACAGCCAGGGCAGGGGCCTCTCACCTCCGGTTCTGGCGGGTGCCTGATCCATCTGTCCGCGCCGTACCCCCGCGGCTCGGACCTGACAACAGGAGGTTGAAATGGACGTCCTCGTGACCGGCAGGCACTGCCAGATCACCGACGACTTCCGCACTCGAGTCGAGGAGAAGATCGCCTCGATCGAGAAGCTGAAGGACCGGGTGATCCGGGTCGAGGTGCAGGTGTCCGCCTACGGTTACAAGCGACAACCCGACCAGGCGACGCGGGTGGAGA
>JBAVKY010000145.1:0-5251 GCA_049688555.1 Propionicimonas sp. | reverse complement strand
CGGTTGGCGTTCTTCAGGTCGTGGATCAGCTCGGCGAGGTCTTCGATCGAGTAGATGTCGTGGTGCGGCGGCGGCGAGATCAGGCCCACACCGGGGGTTGAGTGCCGAGTCCTGGCGACCCAGGGGTACACCTTCTGGCCCGGCAACTGGCCACCCTCACCGGGCTTGGCACCTTGGGCCATCTTGATCTGGATGTCGGTGGCGTTCGCCAGGTAGTCCGACGTGACGCCGAAGCGCCCGGACGCCACCTGCTTGATCGCGCTACGCCGCGCCGGGTCGTGCAGCCGATCGGTGTCCTCGCCACCCTCACCGGTGTTCGACTTCGCGCCGAGCCGGTTCATAGCGATCGCAAGCGTCTCGTGGGCTTCCTTGCTGATGGAGCCGTAGCTCATGGCGCCGGTCGAGAAGCGCTTCACGATCTCTGAGATGGGTTCCACCTCGTCGATCGGGATCGCCGGACGGTCGGAGGCGAACTCCAGCAGGCCGCGGAGCGTCATCAGGTGCTTGGACTGGTCATCCACCCGCGCGGTGTACTGCTTGAAGATGTCGTAACGGCCCTGCCGGGTGGCGTGTTGCAGTCGGAACACCGACTCGGGGTCGAACAGGTGCGGCGGGCCTTCCCTGCGCCACTTGTATTCCCCGCCCCCGCTCAGGGTGCGGTGCGGCAGCGGAATCCCACTGCGTGGGTAGGCGCGAGCGTGACGTAGGGCGACCTCCTCGGCGATCTCGTCGAGCCCGATGCCCTCAATCTTGCTGGTGGTGCCAGTGAAATACTTGTCGATCAACTCGGACGAGAGCCCCAGGGCCTCGAAGATCTGGGCGCCGGTGTAGGAGGCGATGGTCGAAACGCCCATCTTGCTCATCACCTTCAGCACGCCCTTGCCCAGGGCCTTGCGGATGTTGTAGACCGCTTTCTCTGGCTCGACGGCGACCTGCCATTCACGGCGGGCGAGATCCTCGGCGCTCTCGAAGGCGAGGTAGGGGTTTACCGCAGCCGCTCCGTAGCCGATCAGCAGCGCGACGTGGTGCACTTCCCGGACGTCGCCTGCCTCGACGACGATCCCGACCTTGGTGCGGGTCTTCTCACGGACCAGGTGGTGGTGGATGGCCGCGGTGAGCAGCAGCGAGGGAATTGGTGCCCGCTCGGCGTTGGAGTGCCGGTCCGAGAGAATGATCGTCCGGCAGCCGCGTGCGATGGCCAAGCTGACCTGCTGGCACAAGTCGTCCAGCTTCTCCCTAAGGGCCTCGCCGCCACCCTCGACGTCGAAGACGCCCCGAACCACGTGGGTGTCGTAGGCGGGCATTGACCCGTCCCGGTTGATGCGCACCAGCTTGGCCAGTTCGTCGGAATCCAGGATCGGGTACTTGATGACGATCTGCCGACAGGATTCCGGCCCCGGTTGCAACAGGTTCCCCTCCGGCCCGAAAGTCGCCCCCAGAGAGGTGACCAGTTCCTCTCGAATGGCGTCCAGCGGCGGGTTCGTGACCTGGGCGAACAGTTGCGCGAAGTAGTCGAACAACAACCGCGGCCGGTCGCTCAGCACGGCCACCGGGGTGTCGCTGCCCATCGAACCGATAGCCTCGGCACCGGTGTTCGCCATCGGCGCGATGATCAGGCGGAGCTCCTCGTGGGTGAACCCGAACACCTGCTGGCGCCGTGTCACCGACGCGTGGCTGTGCACCACGTGCTGGCGATCCGGCAGATCCTCAAGGGCCACCCGACCGGCCTCCAACCATTCACCGTAGGGGTGCTCACTGGCGAGTTGGGCCTTGATCTCATCGTCGTTGATCAGCCGGTGCGCTTCGAGATCCACCAGCAGCATCCGACCGGGCTTGAGCCGACCCTTCTTGATGACCTTGTCGGCCTTGATGTCGAGCACACCGGCCTCGGAGGCGAACACCACGAGCCCGTCATCGGTCACCCAGTAGCGACCAGGACGCAGGCCGTTGCGATCAAGCACGGCCCCGATCA
Organism: Propionicimonas sp.; assembly: GCA_049688555.1. Taxonomy (GTDB): domain Bacteria; phylum Actinomycetota; class Actinomycetes; order Propionibacteriales; family Propionibacteriaceae; genus Propionicimonas. Next base: position 3,279 of record JBAVKY010000145.1, on the reverse strand, counting down.
GGCTGCCATCGGTGAAGGTTACGGCCGCGGGACCGTCCCACGGTTCCATCAACGAGGAATGGAAGGAGTAGAAGTCCCGGCGAGCCGGGTCCATCTCGGTGTGGTTCTCCCACGCCTCGGGGATCATCATGAGCACCGCGTGCGGCAGGCTCCGGCCACTCAGGTGCAACAACTCGAGGACCTCGTCGAAGGAGGCCGAGTCCGACCCGCCCGGTGTGCAGATCGGGAAGATCCGGTTGAGATCGCCCGGGATCGCGTCAGTGGCCAGCAAGGCCTCACGAGCCCGCATCCAGTTGCGGTTGCCCTTGACAGTGTTGATCTCGCCGTTGTGGGCGATCATCCGGTACGGGTGGGACAACTCCCAAGCCGGGAAGGTGTTGGTCGAGAAGCGGGAATGCACCAGCGACATCGCGCTCTCGACCCGCTCGTCCAGTAGGTCGGGAAAGACCTCGGCCAACTGCTGGGTGGTGAGCATGCCCTTGTAGACCGTGGTGCGGCCGGACAGGGAGGCGAAGTACACCCCGGCCTCCACGCGAGCTCGCTGCCGCAGTGGGTAGACGGCACGATCGAGGTCGATGCCGGAGTCCAGCGCGATAGTCGAGACGAAGAACTGCTCGAAATGCGGCATCACGGCCGATGAGACCGGGCTCAGCGTCGAGTCGTCGGTCGGGACGGGCCGCCAACCGTGGATGACCAGGCTTTCCTCGGTGGCCATGAACTCGATGGTGCGCTTCGCCGAGGCCCGCTTCGCCGGGTCCTTCGGCAGGAAGGCCATGCCCATCGCGAAATGGCCAGGATCCGGCAGGTCGAAGTCGACCACCTGGCGCAGGAACCGGTCGGGCACCTGCAGCAGCATTCCGGCTCCGTCACCGGCGGCAGCGTCAGCACCGGTCGCACCGCGGTGATCGAGGTTCGCCAGCGCGGTCAGACCCTTGGCGATGATGTCGTGACTGGCCTCTCCGCTGAGCTGGGCGACGAAGGCGACGCCGCAGGCGTCGTGTTCGAAGGCAGGGTCATACAGACCCTCGGCCGGCTTGCCGGGAAACGACATCACTGCCATCTGAATTGACTCCCAACTTCTCAGGTGGTGCGTCGGCTGGTGGGTAGCCGGTCGGCCGAGCCGACCCTGAACGCATGCGCGGAGCCTACCGGACTGCCAGTAGGGATGAGCAGGACCCTGAATGGTGGAATCGCCACCTCAGGCGGACTCGTCCTCGTCAGCGGCCCCAGCTCTGGGGCCTTCCACCTCGACCTCCCTGCCGGGACGGTACTTCACCAGCCAGGTCAGGGCCGCCACTCCGGCCAGACAGATGACCAACGCCACGAACTGGTTGAAGCGGATCGGCCCGAAGGTGTCGTAGGAGTAGTCCAGCCGGATCCCCTCAGTGAAGAATCGCCCGAAGCCGTACAGGGCCACATAGAGCGCGAACAGCTTTCCTCTCCCCATGGCGAACCGTCGGTCAGCCCAGAGCAAGGTGCCCATCACCAGGAGGTTCCACAGCGACTCATACGCGAACGTGGGGTGAAACGTGCTGAACTGCTCGAATCCGGGCGCGCGATGCGCCGGGTCGATCTCCAGCCCCCACGGCAGGTCGGTCGGCGATCCGTACAGCTCCTGGTTGAACCAGTTTCCGAACCGGCCGATGGCCTGGCCCAGCGCGATCCCTGGCGCCAGCGCGTCCGCGAAGGCGGGGAACCGAGCTCCCTGGTGCCGACACGCGAGCCACGCGGCGAGGGCACCAAAGCCGATGGCACCGTAGATCGCGATGCCTCCCTCCCAGATGAAGAACACACTCCACGGGTTGATGCCGGGTGCGAAGTAGTCCGGAAGGTGGGTGAGGACGTGGTAGATCCGGGCGCCCACGATCCCGATCGGAATCGCCCACAACACCACCGTCTCAAACGTCTCCTGGCTCCCACCCTTCGCGCGCCAGCGCCGCGAACCCAGCCACCAGGCCGCGAAGATGCCCGCGATGAGGCACAACGCATAGAACCGGATGGTCAGGGGGCCGACGTTGAAACCGCTGATCGTCGGGCTGGGGATCGAAAGAAGCACGTCGCCATCCTTATCGCTGGATCAAGCCTGCTGTCGAACCGCCCCGCTCAGGTTGCGCCGCTATGAGCGATGACGACCACCACCCAGGTCATCGTGGCGGCCACCACCCTCAGCGGACCGACGAACTCCCGCCGCGAGGTCGGCCACCACCGCCCGCAGCCCGGTCAGGTCATCGGGGTGGCCGGCCTCCTCCGCCGCGAGCATGGGCTTGAGGAACGCGGAACCGACGATCACCGCATCGGCGTATGTTCCAACAACAGCGGCCTGGTCGCCGGTGGAGACACCGAGCCCGACACCGACGAGCATCCCGGGGCTCAGCGCGTGGATGCGTTCCACCAGCCGTGGCGCCGCGCTCGGTGCATCGCTCCGGGTACCGGTGACCCCCATCACGGCGGTGGCATACACCCAGCCACGGCAGGCAGCCGTCGTCGAGGCGATCCTCTCCTGCGATGAGGATGGTGAGACGAGGAAGATCCGGTCCAGTCCGTACGCGTCGGAGGCGGCGAGCCACTCACCGGCTTCGTCGGGGATGAGGTCGGGGGTGATCAGCCCGGCGCCACCAGCCTGCGCGAGATCGCGGGCGAACGCGTCAACACCGTAGCGGTCGACCAGGTTCCAGTACGTCATCACGATAGCGGGCGTGCCAGTAGCGCGGACGGCCTCGACCGCGGCGAAGACGTCCCTGGTGCGGACGCCGCGCGCGAGGGCGCGAGTGCCGGCCCGCTGGATGACGGGGCCGTCCAAGACCGGATCGGAATAGGGCAGGCCAATCTCGACCAGGTCCACTCCGGGCTCCCCCGGCGCACCGCAGAGCGCCCGCAGCGCGTTGCGGGATCCCGTCACACTGGGGTAGCCGACGGGCAGGTAGCCGATCAGCGCCGCCCTGCCCTCGGCGTTCGCCGCGGCGATCGCCTGCCCCGAAACCCCGGTCCGATCGGGCGATCCTGAGCTGAGGGCGGTCATGCCACGCCTCCGGTGCTGGCGTCCGGGCGGCCGGTCATTCCGAAGTAGGAGATCGCCGTGTCGACGTCCTTGTCGCCACGACCGGAGATACACACGACGATCAGTGGATTGGCCGTCGGGTCGGTTTCGCCCATGCGGCGGCCGAGACGCATCACGCCGGCCACCGCATGGGCGGATTCGATCGCCGGCATGATCCCCTCGGTGCGGGTGAGCACCTTGAAGGCCTCCATCGCCTCGGCATCGGTCACCGCCTCGTAGTG
>JBAVKY010000144.1:0-5773 GCA_049688555.1 Propionicimonas sp. | reverse complement strand
ATCCTGGACGGGTTCGACCCGGCCACGGTCGGGGCCGGGGAGCGGCTGGGGTGTGCCCGGCAGGCCCGCCGGTTGGCGTCGCGGCTGACCGCAGTGGCTGGGTTGCTGCTCGCCGACGCCGAAGCGGCGAAGGAGTCGATGCGGGCCGCCGGGACACCGACGACGACGTGGATGGCGATCGACAGCGACCTGTCGAAACGGGAAGCGGGCCGGGCGTTGCACGAAGCCCGCGAACTGGGCCAGCACCCGCAGATCGGGCAGGCTGCGGCGGCGGGCCGGATCAGCGTCAGCCAGGCCCGCGCCATCACCCACGTGCTCGAAAGCCTCGACGGGCTGGACGCCGCCCAGCAGGTGCGGGCCGAACAGGTGATGCTCCGCCTGGCCGTCTCGATGGACACCGACCGGCTCGCCAAAGCCGCACCCCTGGTGTTGGCTGAGGTGGCCGCCGAGCGGGCTACTGAAACCCAGGAGCGCCGCCTGCAGCGGCAGACGGAGGCGGGTCGGCGGAACCGGTCGGTGGTGTTCGGCCGGGACAACAACGGGTCGGTGACGTTTACCGGCAGCCTGCCACTGGCCGACGGGGAGGCGTGGCAGACGATCCTCAACTCGTACAGCGAGAAGGCACGCCGCAACGCCCTGGAGGAACGCGACCCGCTCGCTGTGGAACTCACCCCAGCGCAACGCAAAGCCGACGCCCTGCTGGCCATGATCGTCGACCACCAGAACGGCCGGCAGGCCCACGGCGTCGCCGGGGACCGGCCCCGGGTGGTCGTCACCTTGAACTACGACCAGTTGCGGGCCCAGGCGGCCGGGGCCGGACTCATCGGTGACGAGCCGCTCAGTGCCGGTGAGCTGCGCCGGTTGTGCTGCGACGCCGACCTGATCCCGGCCGTCCTCGGCGCCGCCAGTGAGGTCCTGGATGTGGGACGGTCCTGCCGGCTGGTCACCCCAGCCATCCGCACCGCGCTCACCCTCCGGGACGGCGGGTGCATTTTCCCCGCCTGTCACGCCCCGGCGATCGTCTGTGACGCGCACCACAACGTTCCCTGGATCGACGGCGGCCCCACCGCCCTGTGCAACTGCTGTTTGCTGTGCGCACAGCACCACGCCCTGGTCGAACCTGCGAAACACGGCATCCGGGACCAGTGGGAGATCCGGATCGCCGCCGACGGCATCCCCGAAGCCATCCCCCCAGCCCGCATCGACCCGCACCGACAACCCATCCGCCACGCACGCTTCACCCGGGCCGGTCCCACCACAGACGGGACCGCGCCACCCGGAACCGCCCGGCCAGGAACTGAACCGCCAGCTGCCTGACCCACCCGCGGTGCGCCTCGGGCGGGGTCAGTCACGGCCGTCCCGGCGCGGCGTCGTCCGAACCGGCGTCGTCCGAACCGGCGTCGCCCGGTGCCGCTCCACCGGTTGCCCGGTCGGGCCCAGTTGCCTTGAGTGCGAGTCCGGGCTGCCCCCGTGCGGCGGAGGCACCCCGGTCTGGGGCCGCCCAGGATGCACCTCGGCTGGGTCTTGGTCTGCCCTGGAGGCGCAGCCCAGATCCCGCGTCGTGTCAGCGAACCAAGACCGCGGCTGGATCTGGGGCCCCGGGCGTGCCTCGGCTGGGTCTTGGGCTGCCCAGGGGGGCAGGGGGCTCGTCCACCAGATTGCGACGGCAATCCGCCTCGCAGGGATGCGGGCAGACCCGTCCGCAGACGGACGGGAAGGGGTTGCGATCTTTGATGACCCGGACGGCGGCCTCGAAGTTGCCGTCGGTCACCAGGGCCAGGGAGCGCTGGATGTCGATGTGGGCCGGGCACCGTTGCTGGCAGGGGCGGCTCGCAATCGGCATTGTGGGAGCACAGCAGTTGCCCGACACGCAACCTGCGGTAGGCGTCCACGGCGGCTGAATGCGTGCGGATCTCCATCCCAGCCACCGCACCTGCCGACGGGTGGCATCGCCCCGCTCGCAGCATGCCGATCCGCGGGTTCGGGCCAGCACGCTGATGGCCAAGGCCTGACCGAGGTTGGGGCAGGAAGCCAACCCCGGGCTGCAGCCCGGGGTCGCGACCCGGGAAGGTGGACTGCCATAGCCACCACCGGCACGGCGAGGCCGGCGACCCGGCCACGAAGTCACCAAGGCGCGCACCCCGCCAGAACCCGCCTGACGTTGTGCGCAACGACCGCACCGACGAATCCGCACAGCCACGCATGGGCGGGCTGGAACACGCCCGCGAGGCACGATGCCCTTCAGGCCCGCGCCAGGCTCTCGGCTCAACCTGCTCAGTTGGCGTGATCTCCCCGAACGCCGCCCCAAGCCATCCGCAGCCTCTGCGACACGAGCGACACGAGCGACACGAGCGACACGAGCGACACGAGGAACACGAGGAACACGAGGAACACGAGCGACACGAGGAACACGAGCGACACGAGGAACACGAGCGACATGCCACCGCCGCGATCCGCGCCTTCAACAGCGAGGGAAACGAGCGCGGCCACCCCATCACCCGAACCACGACCGCCGCCCAGATCCCGCCCCTCGCCACCCGTAGACCGAACTCAGACGCGGGGGACACTACGCGGTGCTGGCGAGGGCCTCCAGTACCTGCTGCCGACGGGGGGCACCCACCAGCCGCTGTCGAACCTCGCCGCGGGCGTTCAGGATCAAGACGGTGGGCGTCCGGCTGATCCCGAACTGCTCGACCAGATCCAGCCGACTCGCCGCGTCCAGTTCGACGTGGGCCAACTCCGGGAACTCGGTGGTCAGCGTCGAGAGCAGTCGCTGCGTGACGCGGCACGGTGCGCACGCCGGCGATGAGAATTGCAGCAGGGTCGCTTCCCGTCCCAGTTGCGCGCCGAGTTGTCCAGCATCCAACCGCGGCTCGGCGTCCGCGCGGACGGCGCGGCCGCGTCCGTCGGTCAGCTTTCGGAAGACTCCGAATGCCACGGCGGTGATGACAGCGATCGCCACCACCATCAGCCCGGTCATCGCGCCTCAGCCCGCGCACCGGCCGGGCTGACCCGGTGCCGCAGCCGCTGGCCCACCAGGTACAGCTCGCAGCCGAGGCAGAAGTCGAAGGCCGCATTGAGGAGCGCGGCAACCAGGGCGAACCCGGTCGCCAGGTAGAACACGATGGGCGCTCCGAGGGCCACGCCGAGCAGCCCCACCAGGGCGAATCCCAGCCCGACCGATTGCGCGAACCGGGGCGGTCGCTCGTCCTCAAGCTCCCGGGGCGGGCCCAGGCGCGGGCGGACGAAGCGCCGGAACACCTGACCGTACGGCTGGTGGGCGAGTCCCAGCAGCGAGCCGAGGCCGAAGACCACAGCTTGCAGCCCCAGCAGGATCCACCCCCAGCCCGGCCCGATGATCAGGGCCGACGCGAGGACGAGAGTGGTGATGGCGGCCCCGAAGCGGGGTCCGCGAGGATCGATGAGAGTGGACGATTGGTTCGGTGAAGCAGCCATGGGAGTTCCTTGCGAGTACGTGATCGAGCGGGGCCGCCGAAACGACAGACGCGGGCAGCGGCGTTGGCGGCACACGGAGCTGTGATGGGCCGCGCAGGGCCGGAGGTCGGGCACCGGCGACGGCGATCGGCGGGGGTTGTCAGGTCGTGGTCAGCGACAACAACACGGGCACATTCGAGCACGCAGGGAACGACCGTGGGTCGTCCGCTCGCTCGTCGGGTGCATGCGGAAACGCTAGCACGCCGCCCCAAGCTGAGTCTCTACCGCTGACACCGGGAGTCTTGCCAGGTGACCCTCCGGGGCTCAGACCAGGGCTTGACAACGGGATGTGGCGACGCCTACCGTCGAGCCCATGCTCAGACAGCCCGTCGTGGTCGAGACCCGTGGTCTCGGTCGTGGTGTGCGCGGTCTGATGTGTTGCGGGTGTTGATCACGCTCGCAGTCATTGACGTCGCCGGGTCGTGAGGTCCCGGCGATTCTTGCGTTTCGGGCCCATGATGCCCGGCTCCCCAGCCCCACGAACCACAACCAGGAGCAACCATCATGAACATCCTCCCTTCGCGCACGATCCGGCAGGTGGCCCTCGGTGCCGCGATCGCCCTGCTCGGGGGCATGCTGGCGGCCTGCTCTGGTCCGGCGAACGCCCAGTCCGGCGCTGCGACCGTCGTCAATGTCGGCTACTTCCCCAATGTCACCCACGCGCCAGGGCTGGTCGCCGACGCGCAGGGCTTCCTGGCCAAGCGACTCGGTGCCGCTTCCGCCAGCGCGGCGACCAAGTCGTTCAACGCGGGGCCGGACGTCATCCAGGCGATTCTCAGCGGCTCACTCGACATCAGCTACATCGGGCCGAACCCGACCGTGACCGCCTACATCCAGTCGCGAGGGGAGGGCATCCGGGTGATCGCCGGCTCCACGTCGGGGGGCGCCTCGCTCGTGGTGAAGCCAGACATCACAACCCCGGCGCAGCTGAAGGGCAAGAAGCTCGCCACGCCGCAGCTGGGCAACACCCAGGACATCGCGCTGCGCTTCTGGCTCGGCACGCAGGGCCTGAACGTGACCAAGGACGGCGGTGGTGACCTCAGCATCCTGCCGCAGGCGAATTCCGCGGCCGCCCAGGCGTTCACCGCTGGCCAGATCGACGGGGCGTGGGTGCCCGAGCCGTACGCCACCAGATTGCTGCAGGCCGGCGGCAAGGTGCTGGTGGACGAGGCGACGCTGTGGCCGGAAGGCAGGTTCGTCACCACCAACATCATCGCCCGGACGGACTTCGTGCGGCAGCACCCAGAACTCGTCAAGGCATTCCTGGAAGCCCATCTGGACGCCCTGGCGCTGATCGAGTCCGACCCCGCCACCGCTCGGACGGCCGTCGCGTCCCAGATCAAGAAGATCACCGAACAGGAGATCGCTCCCGACCTGCTCAAGGCGTCCTGGAAGAACCTGACCTTCACGGCTGATCCCCTGGCCTCGACCTTGAAGACGTCGGCCGAGCACGCGGCCGCGGTCGGGCTGCTGCCTGACAAGCCGTCCGACGGCTTCGCGAAGCTGTGGGACGTCACCATTCTCAACGAGGTGCTGGTGGCCGGTGGCCAGGCCACGGTGGCCACGTGACGAGCACTATCACTCACGCCGCCGTCGCTCCGGAGACCACCCCGGGGCGGTTGCGGCTGTCAGGGGTCAGCAAGGTCTTCGGCAGGGGCGACCAGCGGGTCGTGGCACTCGAGGGGATCGAACTGACGGTGGAGCCAGGCGAATTCGTCGCAGTGGTGGGAGGCTCAGGCTGCGGCAAGTCGACGATGCTCAGCGTGGCCGCAGGGCTTGAATCCCCCACCACCGGGACGGTGGAGGCCGGTGGCGGAGTCGCCCTGATGTTCCAGGAAAGCACCCTGCTGCCCTGGCTCACCGCGGCGAAGAATGTCGAACTTGCCCTGCGGTTGCGCGGGGTTGGGCGCGACGAGCGCCAGGAACGGGCCAGGGCGCTGCTGGCCAAGGTCCGCCTTGGTCGCCACGCCCACAAGCGTCCGCACGAACTCTCCGGGGGGATGCGGCAGCGGGTGGCTCTGGCCAGGGTGCTGGCCCAGGAGGCAGCCATCGTGTTGATGGACGAGCCGCTGGGGGCCCTCGATGCGATGACCCGTGACCAGATGCACGACTTGATCGAGGACGTCTGGCAGGAGTCGCGGTTCTCCGTGGTGTTCGTCACTCACAACGTCCGCGAGGCCGTCCGGCTCGCAGACCGGGCGATACTGATGGGGTCGCGGCCTGGCCACATCGTCCAGGAACTCAGGATTTCGCTGCCCCGCCCTCGCGTGATGGACGC
>JBAVKY010000143.1:0-4106 GCA_049688555.1 Propionicimonas sp. | reverse complement strand
CTTCCAGGCCTTCGATACGGCCCAGCTCGGTGTCCTCGTGCTCGATGTTGAGGCACATGTCGGGATCGACCTCATGGAGGGCCTTGATGAACTCGGTCCAGTACGCGGTGTCGTGGCCCTTGCCCAGGGCGACGAAGTCCCAGGAGGAGTCCTTGGGCCACTCGTTGGCCCACTCGTCGCCGCCGAGGTTCACCCGCGGCTCGTCCGGGCTGAGCCGGCGGAAGCCGTTGTCCAGAACGCCGTTGAGCTTCGCGTGCTCGGTGTTGATCCGGATGTCCTTGGCCGCGGCGTGGAAGATCAGCGAACCGAGTTCGCGAACCACCGCTACCGGGTCGGCCTGCTGCCAGAACAGGTGCGAAGCGTCCATCTCGACACCGACGTGGGTGGCGCCGGTGAGGTCGACGAGCTTGCGGATGTCACGGGCGTTGAACACGATGTTCTGCGGGTGCAGTTCGAGTGCCACCTTGACGCCGTGGTCCTTGGCGAACTGGTCCATCTCGCTCCAGAACGTGGCCGCGATCTCCCACTGGTAGTCCAGGACGTCCAAGGCTGCGGAGTTCCAGGCGTTGACGATCCAGTTGGGATACTTGGCGCCAGGCTCGCCGCCGGGCAGACCCGACATGGTGACCACGCGGTTCTGCCCCAGGGCGGCGGCGGCCCGGATGGAGCGGCGAATGTCCTCGGCGTGCTTGTCGCCGATGACGGGGTTGGGATGCAGCGGGTTGCCGTTGCAGTTGAGGCCGGCAATCTGCACGCCGGTCCCCTCGAACTTGGCCAGGTACGCCTTGGCGGCGGCGGGGCTGGCGACGATCTCGTCGATGTTGGGGATGTGGGTCGGCGGCAGGAAGCCACCGGAGTTGATCTCGATACCGTTCAGGCCGAGATCGCCGATCACCTTGAGCGCGTCCTCGAGGGGACGGTCGTGGAGGACTGCGTTGTAGACGCCGAGAATCACAGGGTCACCTTCATTCCGTTGTTCGCGGCCGACTCAGCGACGGCGGCGAGAATTTCCATGTTGTGTACGCCCTCGTCGAGGGACGCATTGCGGGGCAGCGACGTGGCCTCGTCGATCCCGGCCACCTCTTCGAGGAAGGCGCGGGCCTGGAAGGCGAAGCCCTCGTTCTGGCCGAAGCCGACGCCGGAGACGTCGATCGGCATGCCACCGGAGACGTACGGGTGGTCACCGCCCAGGTCGACAGTCCGGTAGCCGTTCTTGCCAGGCTCGTCGTCGTGCAGGTACAGCCGCACCTGGGACGGGGTCTCCTGGGTGAAGCTCGCGGCACCGTTCTCGCAGAACACCTCGAAGTTGAGGTTGTTCGGGTAACCGGCGGCCACTCGGGAGACCTCAAGGCTGCCGGTGGTGTCGCCGAAGTGCGCGGTGAAGGTGGCGTAGTCGTCGTTGGTCACGGGCTCGTAGGTGTCGGAGACCGCGGCCAGGCCGTGACCGACCACCGCACCCAGCGGGAGCGGACGCTCCTTGATCGCCGTGCTGAACCCACCACCGGAGACCCCTTCGATCGGGCCGCAGAGGAACTCCGACAGGTAGGAGAGGTGGCTGCCGATGTCGGCCAGCGCGCCGGAGCCCATCGGGCCCTTGAAGCGCCAGCTCATCGGGCCCTTCGGGTTGCAGCCGTAGTCGCACCAGTAGCGGCCGCTGAAGTGGTGCACCTTGCCCAGCGTCCCGTCCTCGATCCAGTTCTTGATCGCGGAGATGCCGGGCTGCCGGCGGAAGGTGAGACCGATCCGGGCCATCGAGCTCGCCTCTTTCGCCAGGCGGGCCATCTCGCGGGCGGACTCCAGGGTGTCGGCCAGCGGCTTCTCGCACAGCACGTGCTTGCCGGCCTCCAGCAGACCCTTGACGACCTCCAGGTGAAGGCTGTTGGCGATGACCACGCTCACCACGTCGATGTCGGGGTTCGCGGCGATGGCGCGCCAGTCGGTGTCGGAGCGCTCGTAGCCGTAGCGCTTGGCGGTGGCGGCGGCGAGCTCAGCGTTCACATCACCGATCGAGACGTAACGAAGCGGGGGAAGTACGGAGTCGTACAACGTGGGGGCCACGCGATATGCGGCGATGTGGGCCTTGCCCGCCATCCCAGCCCCGATAACAGCAATCCCAAGGGTTTCGGGCATCTGTCCTCCTTTGGTCAGATAGACTTGGAGCGCTCCAAGTAGTTCTAGAGTAGGCACGCAGATTTGTCCTGTCAATAGCGGCTCGAGATTCGTGCCACAATCCCGGGGGAGACCTATGACCAGCAAACCGCGCCCAACACGGCCGACGATCTATGACGTCGCCCGGGAAGCTGGCGTCTCCAAGTCCCTGGTCTCGCTCGTCCTCAACGGCTCTGACCTGGTCAGCGACGCCAAGCGTGAGGCCGTGAACGCGGCGATCGCACGACTCAGCTACCGGCCCAGCCGCGCGGCGGCGAACCTCGCGGCAGACCGCACTCACACCGTCGGCCTGGTGATCGACGACTTCCAGAATCCATGGTTTGTGGAGCTCCTCCAAGGCGTGCGCACCGCCATGGGGCCGCAGGGTTTCCACGTGGCCGTCCGAGAGCACTACGAAGTCGGTGGCCGTTTCGTGAACGCCGTCGACGGGTTCTTGGACACGCAGGTGGACGCGCTGCTGATCGCAGCCGAACCCGGGCACGACTTCCAGGACCTGGGGATCCCGACGGTCATCGAGGGCTCTCGCCTGCACACAGTGCAGGGCGCCGACCACGTGTCCAATGACATCCCGCTCGGTGTCGGCCTCGCCCTTGGCCACCTGCAGTCTCGGGGGCACAGCCGGATCGGGCACGTGACAGGGCTCGGCGGATCGGCCAAGGGTCGCCTCGATGCCTACCTTCGAGTCATGGAATCGATGGGCGAGCCGGCCCGCTACGCCGGCGAACGCAACCAGACCAACGAGGAGGGCGGCTACTTCGGCACCGTGGAGTTGCTGGCTCGTCATCCTGAGATCACCGCGGTCTTTGCCGCCAACGACACGATGGCTTTGGGGGCGAGAGCCGCCCTCCGCGAGGTGGGCCGGGAGGTTCCTGACGATGTCGCACTCGTCGGCTACGACAACTCGTTGTTGGCTCGGAGCCGGTTTCTCGACCTGACCACTGTGGACAACCGTGGTCTCGACGTCGGGATTGCCAGCGGCCAGGCCCTGCTTCGGCGCTTGCGTGACCCGGACGCCGAGCCGCAGGTCATCGTCATTCCCCCACGACTCGTCGTGCGGTCCTCATCGAATTCGGCCACCACCTGACTCGGACGTGACTCAGCGGGCATGCAAGGTGACGTCGAACGTGTAGCGATCGGCCCGGTAGGAATGATCGCCGAACTCGACGGGCGCGCCCGCAGCGTCGTACGCCCGCCGAGTCATGGTCAGAACGGGGTCGAAGGGTCCCAACTCGAGCAGCCGCCGTTCTTCGGGGACCGGCGGGCGGGAACCCACGGACTGGTGGGCGACCACCGGCGTGGCTCCGTGTGCTCGCAGGAGGTCGTACAGTCCGCGGAATTCCAGCTCGGCCACCGAGATGGCCGCGAACTCCGGCGGCAGCCAGTTCTTGAGCAGGGCGAACGGGCTGCCCTCCACCATCCGTAACCGTTCGAGATAGACCAATGGCACGTGGCTGTCCAGTTGCAGTTCCCGTGCCGCTCGCTTGTTGAACACCCGCGAGTCCATCCGCAGCACCCGAGTGGTGGGGCGTTCACCGTTCGCGGCAGGGTCCTCGTAATGGCTGGTGAGCTCGTCGCGGCGATGGACCGCTTCCTGCGCCACCGTGGTGCCGACCCCTCGGCGCCGAATCAGCAGACCCCTATTCACCAACTCGGCGATAGATCTGCGCACTGTCGGCCGGGACATGTCCAGCCGCTCAGCCAGGGAGACCTCATTCTCGAAGGGTTCCCCCGGCTGCAACACGCCATCGCGGATGGCCTTGACCAGCTGCTCGGACAACTGGTGGTACAGCGGGATCGGGCTGCCCCGGTCGATCGACAGGGGTATCTGCTTTGCCCTCGTCCGCGCCATCGGACTGGCCGCAGTCGTCGTGGTCATCGCTGCCTCCACAGATCATGTTCATGCTCAGGTATGAATGTAAGAACATCCTACTTGGAGC
>JBAVKY010000142.1:0-2861 GCA_049688555.1 Propionicimonas sp. | reverse complement strand
CTCGGACGACTTTCATCCTGGCGGCCGGGGCGGGGGTGGCTCTCGCCGGCGTCGTGGCGTTGCGCAGGGCGCGCGCTCCGCTTCCCGAGATGCGCATCGGTGCGTTCGCCACGCCAAGCCGAAGGTGCTACCGGCGCTGGATGACGTAGCTCATCCTCGGTCCTCTTCTTTCCGGTGGATCACAGGCAAGAAAGCGCTCGGCTGCCCACGATCGTCAAGCCGACGCTCGAGGAACGGTCGAACGGTCCGCGCTTCGGCTTGCTTAGGGGCACGGGCTCCCTGTGGTGACAGGCCGTGGCGGCGGTCCGGGTGCCGGCCGCTCGCCGCGGGCTGTCCTGTGGCATGTCAGCCGTTGACGGTGGCCAGGGCCAGGTCGTTGAGGCGGCTGACGCGTTCGAGGTGAGGAAGGCCGGTGAAGAAGCCGGCCGAGAGGAAGATGAAGGTGAGGTCGCGCTCGGGGTCGACGATGAGGGAGGTCGAGCCTCCGCCGACGACGGCGATGGTGCGGGGCGAGGCGGTGAGGCCGGCGGGGGTGAGGACGTGTCCTTCGCCGCGAACGTAGCCGCCCAGCAGGGAGAAGTGCGCGGGGAAGGGGGCCATGCCGCGGGCCTCGGTCTCGAAGATCCAGCCGTCGTTGGTGAGCGCTCCGGTGTGGTTGCGGTCGGCGTAGTCGAACAGGGCCGGGGACAGGTAGCGCAGGTCGCCGGTGGTGCCGCGGCCGCGGTACAGCTGGGTGAAGCGGTACACGTCGTCGATGGTGGAGAAGGCGTTGCCGGCGGGGAACTCGGCGTCACCGGTGAAGTAGGTGTTGCAGGCGTTCACCAGTATCGGCGTCATCGGGGTGGAGTTTCTCTCGGTGGCCGAGGCGAGCACACGGCGTGGGTCGCTGGTGTCGACGCCGAAGCTGCTGTCGTGCATGCCGAGGGGGGCGAACAGGTCCTCGGCCACTATGTCGCGGAACGCGCGTCCGGCGGGATCGGTGTTGACCAGCACCTGGCCCAGCAGGTCGTAGCCAACTGCCGAGGTGTAGACGCAGCGCGTCCCGGGGATGTACTCGGCCGAGAGGCCGCAGATGACCCGGGTCTTGGCGGTCAGGTCGCCGACTTTGTCCAGGGGTAGGCCTGGGGGCAGGAGGGCGAACGGGAGGCCGGCGGTGTGGGTGAGCAGGTGGCGGATGGTGGCGTTCTGCTTGCCCGCCACACCGAACCCGGGAACCAGGTCGGCGACCCGCGTGTCGAGGCCGAAGCGGCCCTCGTCGATGGCTTTCAGGGTCAAGGCGGCGACGAAGCCCTTGCTCATCGACATCAGCAGGTAGAGGTCATCGGCGGCGGCGGGACGGTCAGGAGCGACCGTCCCGAAGGTCTTGCGGTGAGCGATCCGGCCACCGCGGGCCACGATGATGCTCGCGCCGAAGTTCAGTTCGGCGTCGATGTCGCGCTGGATCGCGGCGTCAAGGCGAGCGAGCGCCGCCTCGTCCAAACCGACGGAGGCCGGGTCGGTGTTGGTCAGGTCTGTCATCATCAACTCCTTTTAAGTACGGTACGTACTTACATCACCCTAGGCTACGATTTTTGAGAACGCAAGGTATCTAAACGCTGAGGGAGGAGTGCTCGTGTCGCTGGCACGCAGACCGCGCCGGACCAACACCGAGGTCAAGGCGGCGATCACAGCAGCAGTGCTGGCCGAGTTGAACGAGGTCGGGTTCGCGGGCCTCACCTTCGAGGGTGTCGCAAGACGTGCCGCACTGAGCAAAGCCGTCCTGTACCGCAGGCACCCCACCCGGGTCTCGCTAGCGCTCGGTGCACTCCAGGAAACAGCACAGGGCGTCTATGCCGAACCACCCATGACCGGCTCCCTGCGCACAGACCTACTGTCCTGGCTCGGCACGGCCGAAGCGCAAGTGCCACGCGTGGGAGCCGCCACGTTCCGCGGACTGGTCGGCGAGGCGAGCCAAGCCGAACTCGAACACGTGGGCGCCTTGATGGCCGCCCGGGCGCACGACGTCGAGCGGTGCATCATCGAGCCGGCCCGGCAACGCGGCGAAATCGCCGGCGACATCCCAGCACCGGTCACCAAGCTGTTCTTCACCCTGCTCCGAGACCAAACCCTGTTCGGACGCCCAGACGACCACACCAACACCGCCATCGTCGACGACGTCATGCTCCCTCTACTCACCGGCAACGCGAAGCCATAAACGCAGCCACCAGCGGCAAGGTTCGACGGTAGAAGCGTGCGCTCATTCGACTGGTCGAAACAAGGACCGGGTCCCGGGTATCACCGTGCAAGCGGTGTGCCTGCTGTTCGACTCTGCCGGGGATCGGTTGGTGCGCCAGTTGTGGGCGCGTCTGGAGGCTCAAGACGTGGCTACGCTGCGACTCACACCCGTGGGCGGCACCGTCCGCATCTTTCGCTGGCGGTCGCGCGCAGTTGGGACCTCGAAACGGTGATTCGTGCGCTGGAGCAGGTCCCTTTCGGCGATGCCTTGCAGCTCTCGCTGCCCGGCATCGTGGCGTTCCCCCGTGGACAGCGTCGCTGGCCGCAGGGGTCAGCGCCGATCTTGCTCGCCGGCAGCAGTCCGTCGCTGAGGCCGTCGAAGGATCGGGAGCAGGCCGAGACGCTGATCGCATTCGAGGGCCGCAGCCGTGCGGCGCGCACCGCGACCCACCGCCCGTCCCCAAGATGGGTTCGGGCCTCCGGCTCGTGTCCGTCGACGCCCTCCTCGACCGCGAGCAGCTGGGCTGCCGTGTTCAGGGCCGCGGCCGGAACCGGCGGCAGCCCGGCGGGGTGGGGCAGCAGCCGCCGCAGCCGGTCGTCCATCCCCGGGGTGCTGCCCTGGATTCTCAGGTCGGTGTCCATGAGCA
>JBAVKY010000141.1:0-1722 GCA_049688555.1 Propionicimonas sp. | reverse complement strand
CCTCCATTACCAGGATCACGTCGGCGTCCCGGATGGTCGACAACCGGTGCGCGATGACGAAACTGGTGCGCGATGACGAAACTGGTGCGCGATGACGAGACTGGTGCGCGATGACGAAACTGGTGCGCGATGACGAAACTGGTGCGATCCGTGCGCAGCTTCTTCATGGCCCGCTGCACCAACAGTTCGGTGCGGGACGCCGGCGCCGGCGTGGCCGAGACGGTCCTGCACCTGAGGCTGCGGCGCGTCCTCGACGGGGCCCGGCGCCCGCCCCTGGGCGCGTCGCATCCAGGGGCGCTTGAAGATCTGCGCTCGCAGCGAACCTGCCCGCCAGCCCGGCCGTCCCGCCCAGCCATCCAGGAAGGCTCCATACCAGCCCTCCGGTGCGTTCGGTTACGAGGCCTCGTCCTGCTTCTTGCGCTTCTTGCGCTTCTTACGGTCCTTGGCCCACGCCAGAACCTTGTCCTCGTCCCACAGGGGAGTGCGCCCGTCCGCCCACAGGTGGCGCGGCGCGTAGAACTCCTTGCCGTTCTTCCGCTCCTTGGACATCGCCGAGCGGAACTGTTCCTTGGGAATGCCAACCAGGGCGGCAGCTTGCGAGGTTGTCAGCACAGCCGCACCCTACCGCGCGGCAGGCCGACTTTCAGGATTGGGTCACGCCCGGGGGGCGAGCACGTCAAGCACCGTCCGCGGGTGTTGTGCGGTGGGCGTGGTCGGATCGCTGAGGTGGGTTTTTCCGGTGAGCCACCTGCGTAGGGGGCCCAGTACGGCCTTCTCGGATGAGTTCATCGTTTCCTCCTTCGGCGGTGTGTCCGCTTAGCATCTCTAGCGTTGCTAGCCTAGCATCTCTAGCGTTGCTAAGCACATCGCGGCGGACGAGGCCGCGACGAGGGGTCAGCAGAAGGGCGCCACCGCCGCTCGAGAACCGGTCGATCGGCGCATGGTTGAGAACTCACGCTCGCTCTGCAGCGCGCTGAAGCTCCTCACCGTCAGTAGTCTGCTCGAGAGCCGGCGGGGTGACCCCAACCGTCCCGGTGAAGCTGACATCGACGCGAGCCGCGTCCGCCGGTCGGTGGAGTTCGAGGTAGATCAGCTTCCCGAGCAGTTCGATCAGCGTGGCTTCGACGACGCCCTTGGTGTGGAACAGCTCGGTCATGCGGTTGTGGGCGTCGCTGGTTTCGGCGACCGCCAACGTCACGGCGTCGCGCAGGGTGGGGCTGGCCAGGAACTGGTCCTGGTTGTTCACCACCGCCTGCTCGACCAGGTCGGTGTCTGCTTTCATCGCCTCGACCAACGACTGCGTCCAGGTGGAGACCTGGTCGTCGCGGAAGTCTTCGCCGGCGAACTGCTCGTTGAGCCGCGCGATGATCTCGGCGAGCAGCGCCAGCTTGGGGTCGTGCGCGGGCCGGGAACCCGCGCCCGCGATGGGCTTGAGCTCCACCACGTCGCCGAACGCCAGATCCAGAGTGTGCTGGCCGGTCTTCTTCTGCTTGATGTGGGCCAAGGTAACGTCCGAGAGATCAACGGTCGGTGCGCCGGTGGTGTCGCGGATCTGGCTGGCGAGCACCCGATAGAAGATGGCGTGCTTCTCGACGTCGGTGTCGCCGAAGTCGATGATCGCCGACAGGAAGTCGTACAGCCTCACCGCGGTGGCGACGTCCTTGCGGAACAGCTGCAGCTCCTCGAGGCGGGTCTTGTCGCCGGCTGCGACCGCCGCAGCGA
>JBAVKY010000140.1:0-1574 GCA_049688555.1 Propionicimonas sp. | reverse complement strand
CGAGCATGGGACCACTTGGAAGTGTCATCGAGCATGGTGGGGCCCATCGTCACTGCCCACCTCGGTGGCCGACCACGTCCAGGAACGCGTCATAGTCACGGATGTAGTCGGCGTTGTCGTACGGAAGCGATGCGAAAACCCCGAGGACGGCGTCGCTGGAGTAGTTGTATTGCGCTCCCCAGGTCATGGCCGGCATGTAGAGCCCGACTGACGATTCAGTCAACCGGTAGGTTCCACGCTGGGCGCCGTCGTCCAGCAGGCAGGTCACCGATCCGTTCAAGCAGACCAGGACTTGTTCGCACCGCCGGTGCGCGTGCTGGCCCCGAACGTCCTTCGACGGCACGTCGTGGACGGCGAAGAAGCGCTGAGGGGTGAACGGCAGCGACCCGAACTCGATTGCCGAGAGGCTCCCTCTCAAGTCAGAGGCCAGGGTGAGCTGGATGAGGCGGCCGATCGTTGACGGTGGCGTGACCACCGCCATGGACGCGGTGAGTTCTGGCGCGTCGGTGTAGCCGACGATGCGGGCCGGGTTGCCGACCACGACCGCATGGGCTGGCACATCTCGGGTGACGACAGCGCCAGCGCCAACCATGGCGCGACGCCCAATCGTGAGACCGGGCAGAATGACCGCCCCGCCACCCAGAGAGGCGCCCTGCTGGATGGTCGTGACAGCGAAGGACTGCGGGTACGCCTTGCTGCGGGGGAAACGGTCATTGGTGAACGTCACGTTGGGGCCCACGAAGACGTCGTCCTCCAGCCGGATGCCGTCCCACACCTGGACGCCGCTCTTGATCGTGACTCGGTCTCCGATTTCCACGTCGTTCTCGATGAATACGTGGTCGCAGATGTTGACGTCGGACCCGATGGCCGCGCCGGGCAGCACGTGAGCGAATGCCCAGACGCGGGTCCCCGAGCCGACGTCGGTGCTCTCGCAGATCCCGTGAGGGTGAACGAAGAACTTCATGTCAGTGACCGCCTCCTGTTGCAGCGAACGACGCGAGTGCCCGGGCAACCTGCTGCACTTCCGCGTCGGTCAACTCGGGAAAGCATGGCAGCGACAACACGCGTCGTGACAATCGCTCCGCTACCGGAAGGTCGCCGTGCCGACGGTCACGCAGCACCGGCTGCAGATGGTCGGGGGTATGGTAGTGGACCGCGGTCTGGATGCCGTGGGTGGCCAGGTGTGCCGCCAACGCGTCCCGGTGCGGGCACTCCACCACCGCCAGATGCCCAACGTGGTGCGGACCATCGGCCGGGAGGACGCGGACCTCGGGCGGAGCGGCGGCCGCGTACGCGGTGATGATGGCTCGGCGGCGCTGATTGCCGGCCTCCACGAGGGGGAGGCGCACTCGCAGGAACGCTGCCTGCAGCTCGTCCAAGCGGCTGTTGCGTCCGCCCGGTTCGGTGGCGACGTACTTTGACGACCACCCGTACTGGCGCAGGCGCCGCACCCGGACTGCCAACTCCGGATCCGAGGTGGCTATTGCGCCGCCGTCCCCGATCGCTCCGAGGTTCTTGGTCGGGTAGAAGCTGAAGGTGGCCAAATCGGCCAGTGACCCCACCTGCCCCTGATC
>JBAVKY010000139.1:0-5370 GCA_049688555.1 Propionicimonas sp. | reverse complement strand
CGTTGCGTGCCAGCCACGAGCTGGCCTGCATGGATCGGCCTCCGGACTGGCAGATCACGTAGAGGGGCTTGCTGGCCGGTAGCTCGGAGACGCGCAGCGGGAGCAGCGAGAGCGGGATGTTGACCGCGCCGGGCACGTGTCCGGCGCGGTACTCGTGAACCTCTCGGACGTCCACCAGCGTCAACGGCTCGCGGGACAGGCGGCTCTGCAGCTCATCGGCGTTGATCGACTCGATCATGGGCGCTCCTGGAGGACGTGAGTGGCTTTGGTGATTGAAACATACCCATGGGGGTATCTGTCAAACATCGAGACGGGCACAGCGCGTCGGCGGCTGTGGGCCGCGATCACCGTTTCCGCCGGCCGGCGTGGGCCGCCCTGGTCCTGGCGACGAACTCGTCCATTGGGACAGCCGCGATCGCGTCGGCAACGAGGTCCGGCTCGAGATCCTCGAAGCTCTTGAAGCGGAGGCAGCTCTTGCCCATGTCGAGCTTCCGGCCGCGTGCCTGCCACTGCTCCCGGAAGCGCGCCTCTTCCGCGGTATCTGCATAGATGCTCATCAGGTACAAGGCGAAATGTCGCTTCTGCGCTGCCAAGGAGACGTAGGCCAGCGGATGGCCGTTGTAGGTGTCCGGGTAGACCTCCGCGGGCACGGACCACGTGATCATCCCGTAGTCCATCCCCTCGACGTACCCGGGCGGAAGGCTCGTGTTGACGAGGTCGCGAACCTGTGCCACGACGGCTGCCCGCTCAGCGGGCAGCTCGTCGAGGTACTCCTGGACCGTCCTGGCGGAGCTGCTGACCATGGATCGACGCTACTGCGAGCGCAGGTCCTCCAGGTAGTCGGCGATCCTGCCGATGGCGTAGGTGAGGTCCTCGACCGACGGCAGGAACACCACGCGCACGTGGTCCGGGTGGGGCCAGTTGAAGCCCCTGCCGTTGGTGATCAGGATGTGGGTCGCGCGCAGGAGGCCGATCACGAACTCCTGGTCGTCCTCGATCGGGTAGATCTCGGGGTCCAGCCGCGGGAAGAGGTAGAGCGCACCCTGGGGCTTGACGCACGTCACGCCCGGGATGGCGGTGAGCAGCGAATGGGCGGCGTCACGCTGGTCGGCGAGGCGGCCGCCGGGGACGATGAGGTCGTTGATGCTCTGGTAGCCGCCGAGCGCGGTCTGGATGGCGTGCTGGGCCGGCACGTTGGCGCACATGCGCATGTTGGACAGCAGCGTCAGCCCCTCCAGGAAGTCGGCCGCCCGGTGCTTGGCGCCGGTCACGACGACCCAGCCGCTGCGGAAGCCCGCTACTCGGTAGGCCTTGGACAAGCCGCTGAACGTCAGGCACAGGATGTCGTCGGCGTAGGCAGCAGCGTGCACGTGCCGGGCGCCGTCGTAGAGGATCTTCTCGTAGATCTCGTCTGACAGCAGGACTAGATCGTGCCTGCGGGCGATCTCGACGAAGCCCTTCACGATGTCCTCGGAGTAGACCGCGCCGGTCGGGTTGTTCGGGTTGATCAGCACGAGGGCCTTGGTGCGCGGCGTGACGTGCGACTCGACATCGGCCAGGCTCGGGTTCCAGCCGTTGTCCTCGTCACAGAGGTAGTGCACCGCATGCCCGCCGGCCAGCGTCGCGGCCGCGGTCCACAGCGGGTAGTCGGGGGCTGGGATCAGGATCTCGTCGCCGTTGTCGATCAGGGCCTGCAGCGTCATCGAGATCATCTCGCTGACGCCGTTGCCGATGAAGACGTCGTCGACGGAGACGTCGAGCAGCCCCTCCTCCTGGTAGAAGTGCGCGATCGCGGTGCGGGCCTCGAAGATGCCGCGGGAGTCGGAGTAGCCCTGCGACTCGGGAAGGTGGGCGATCATGTCGACGAGGATCGCCTCGGGCGCCTCGAAGCCGAAGGGCGCCGGGTTGCCGATGTTGAGCTTCATCACCTTGTGGCCTTCAGCCTCAAGGCGATGGGCCTCGACGAGGATGGGACCGCGGACGTCGTACCGGACGTCCAGCAGCTTGGACGACTGCTTGATTGTGCGCATGGCCCAATCCTTGCAGCCCGGCGAGTTGGGCCGGAGCTGACTGGCCGAACCCCTGAGCTCTGGGTCGCGAATCGAGCGGTGCGTTGGCGGCGCCGCGGTCCGGCGACACGGCGCGGGCGGCCGGCGCTGTCCGGCGTGGGCACGTCGGACCCGGCGTGCGCGAGCGCGATGACGCCCGGGCGCGTGGCGCGAGCGCGATGACGCCCGGGCGCCGCGGCAGGTCCTACGCTTGCGGGAGTCGTCGCGTGGTGGTGGTGCTGCCAGGCGGCGAGCCCAGCAGGCACACCGCGGTCGAAGGAGTTGCGATGAGGTCGAGGAGCGCGTCAGTCCTCTTGGTGGCCGCGGTCCTTGCGGTGACGGCGGTCATGACCGGCGGGTGCTCGTCACCTCAGGGCGCCGACCCCGCCGAGCTGGAGGGCTCGTGGGCGCTGGAGTCGTTCGGAGCGGTGAGCGGGCTGAGGCCGGCCGACCCCGAGGTCACAACCGCCATGACGCTCGCGGATGGCAAGGCGACCGGCAACGGCGGGGTCAACAGCTTCTCGGGCACCTACGAAGCTTCGAAGGCCGGCGAGGTCTCCTTCGGCCCGATCGCCGCGACCAAGATGGCAGGGCCGAGCAACGCGATGGCCCAGGAGTCGGCCTTCTTCGCCGCGCTCGAGGAGACCACTGGCTTCGAGATCAACGGCGGGAATCTCGTGCTCAGCGACCTGGGCAACAACACCCTCGTCATCCTTGCGCCGAAGGAGACCTGACCCGGCCGGGTGGGTTTGCGGCCGCGGCGTCGCCCGTCGCGTGTCGCCCGTGGAGGGCCAGAATCCCATGTCAGAGGTATGCGGGACCTTGGAGTCGCCAGCGACCGCAGTCCCGGCGGGCTCATGGTGGAGAATCGGGATCCAGGGGGGGACAGTGGCTCAACACATCACGATGGAGCGCCCGGGGTTCCCGGGGGCCAGGAGCGCCTACGCGGGCTTCAGTTGGACGACGTTCTTCTTCGGGTTCTTCCCGCCGCTGTTCCGCGCAGACTGGATCGGCTTCCTGATCGGCTTGGGAGTCTGGGCAGTCAGCTGGGTGGCATGGTCGGTGCTCCTCGGGTGGCTGCCGTGGGTTGTGTGGGCCGCGGTGTACAACCGCAACCACTTCGAGCGCTTGGTCTCCGAGGGCTGGTGCCCCGCGGCGCTCGGGATGGGGTACCTGTCACTCCCGAGCCCCATCTACCAGTTGCCGGCGCCTCCCGGCTGGTACCCGGATCCGGCTGAGCCGTCACGGGCGGCGCGGTACTGGGATGGCTCCGCCTGGCTGTAGCGCGGTCGGCCCAGGCAGCGGGCGGACGCTTTCGTCGCGATGCTGGATGCCTTGCCGGGGATGTGGTCGAAATCTGCCCGTGACAGCACCGAAGCGCCTCCTCTGGATCAGCGACGCCTCCGCAGCGCGTCAGGAGTACGTTCTGTATTGGCTGCGGTTCCGGCCGCAACGTGAGTTTCAGCGCGAGCGGGGGCTCCGCTGATGGAGGTACCCGATGAAGCTACTTGGGCAGCTGGCACGTCCGAAGCGCCCTGAGCAGGTGACGCGTGCGCAGATCCTGTCGCGCGGCGTCAGCGTCTGGATCGACGAGAAGTCGGTGCCCATGCTCCGTGCCTCGCTCTACGGGCGCGCGGTCGAGATGCTGGACCTGACGCCCGAGGACGAGGTGCTGGAGGTCGCTTGCGGAGTCGGTGCGCTTCTCCAGCGCAATGCCGGGCAAGTACGGCATGTGGCGGCACTGGAACAGTCCGCGATCCAGGTCCGATACGCCCGCATGCGGCTGGCCGAGAGGATCGCCGCGGGAACCGCTGAGGTCGTTCAGGGCGACGCGGCGGCGCTGCCGTGGGATGACGGACGATTCACCGCTGTGGTGTGCGTGGCCGGGTTGGAGCTCATGCCGGACCCCTGGAGCGTGCTTGTCGAGATCCGTCGCGTGCTTCGTCCTGGGGGGCGAACCGTGGTCACGATGGGCATGCGCGGGACGGATCGCAGCGGGCAGGACAGACTCGCCAACCAGGGGTTCTGGTCGCCGACGGAGGATCAGGTGCGTGCGGCGCTTCGCCGGGCCGGGTTCGCCAACGTCGAGATCGGATACTCCAAGGGAGGTGCTGGCGTTGTCAGCGGCGCTGCCCGGTGGTTGGGGAGAGTCGCGTACGGCTCCAGCGAGATGCGCATGGTGCGTGCCCGGGCCCGGGTCGAGGTCGCGGCTCGTGCGGTGCGGGCTTGATCGGGAACACAGAGGTCCAGGCATCGGGCCGTCCGGAACGCGCGAGCGCCCGGGCCGAGCATCGGAGGTGCATCATGAGCGGATTCGGTCGGGTTCTTGGGGTGTCGGCGCTCGCCCTCGCGACGGCCGCTGGCTTGGCGGGGTGCGGCTCTGACACGTCGGGGACGAGTTCCCTGACGGTCGAGCTGACCGACCTCGTAGGTGCCGAGGGCACCCAGCTGCGTGCCGAGTTGCGCAAGACCGCGGGCTACTTCGAGGAGGCGCCGGTCTGGGAGTTCCTCACGACGACCGTGTCGGACTCGCCGTTCGCCCAGACCGGCACGGTCGAGGAGTTGCCCGACGGTGAGTTCACCCTCGTGGTCCTCGCCGGGTCCGACGAGAAGTCCAAGGTCGCCGAGGTCAAGGGCCAGGGCTGCGAGATGACGCTGGCACTGGGCAAGGGCGAGCACGCCACGATTGCGATCGACGGGCTCAACGAGTTCGGCGAGAAGGGCTACGGCGAATGCCGGGCGACGCGGAAGTAGGTCGCGCGCAAGACGCCCGCCGGACTCCCGTGCGGCCGCTGGCAACGGAGCTCGACTGAGGGCTTCCGGGGTACGACCTCCGGCGCGGGTGCCGAGGCGCCATAGGCCGCAAGGAGCCGGCTGCTGGCAGAGGTCGCACAAGGCCGGATGGTGAACCCGTGAGGCAACGCCGCCGAACCGTGATCGGGTGCAGCCGGCTGGCCCCACGCGGGCACCGAATACGATGACGTCCTGCCTGGCCGGCCCAAGCCTGCTCTCCCAGGCGCCCGTCCAGGGTCGTCCGTCCGGCGCTCAACAACAGGAGGCGCAGACCTTGAAGCCGCAGTTCTCCCCGGATTTCGCCAAGGCCGGTGGGGTGATCACCGCCGTGACCGTCGACGCCGACGACGGCCGGGTGCTGATGGTCGCCTACATGAACGAGGAGGCGTTCCAGTTGACGTTGGAGACCGGAAGGGTCCACTACTACTCCCGGTCGCGCAGGAGGCTGTGGAAGAAGGGTGAGTCCTCTGGGAACATGCAGGACCTCGTCGAGATGCTCGTCGACTGCGACCAGGACGCCGTAGTCGTC
>JBAVKY010000138.1:0-3582 GCA_049688555.1 Propionicimonas sp. | reverse complement strand
CGGCCGGGCGGCGAATGCGCGGAGGCTGGCAGAATCAGGTTCATGAGCGAACAACGAGTAGCGGTCGTCACTGGAGCCAGCAGCGGGATCGGAGCTGCGACAGCGCGCCGCCTGGCTGCGGAGGGATTCCAGGTCATCTGTGCGGCACGCCGGGCTGACCGGATCGAGACGCTCGCCGCCGAGATCGGGGGCGTCGCCGTGCAGTGCGATGTGACCTCCGATGCCGCGGTGGCCGCCCTCGCCGACGCGGTGGGTGAGCGGTGCGACGTCCTGGTCAACAACGCCGGCGGGGCCTTCGGCCTGGAACCGGTGGCGGGAGCGGACCTCAATGCCTGGCAGTCGATGTTCGACGTCAACGTGCTGGGCACCACCCGTGTCACCAAGGCGCTGTTGCCTGCCCTGGTCGCCGCCGAAGGCGTCATCGTCTTCGTGACCTCGACCGCCGCCGACCTGCCCTACGAGGGTGGAGCCGGCTACTGCGGCGCGAAAGCCGCCGAACGGTCCGTGGTGGGTGCGCTGCGGCTGGAGCTGTTCGACCAGCCGGTGCGGATCACGGAAATCTGCCCCGGGATGGTGTACACCGACGAGTTCTCGGTGAAGCGTTTCGGTGGAGACGAGACCAAGGCTGCGGCCATCTACGCCGGAGTTCCCCAACCGCTGGTGGCCGACGACGTGGCCGACGCCATCACCTGGATGGCGACCCGTCCCTCGCACGTGAACATCGATCGGCTGACGATCCGTCCGCGCGCCCAGGCCGCGCAACACAAGGTCTTCCGCGTCGGCCCCTGACCCTGGACGCCTAGGCCCGCGCCGCCTCCGGTCCTGGACGCACCGGTGGCCCGCCCCTCACCGGGACGGGCCACCTGGGTCGTCAGATCACTCCAGCTCGATGAGCGCCTCGCCGCCCTGGACGGCGTGACCCTTCTCGACCAGGATCCGGGCCACCTTGCCAGCCTTCGGCGCGGTGATTTCGGTCTCCATCTTCATGGCCTCGAGGACCAGCAGCACCTGGCCGGCCTCGATGTCGTCGCCTTCTTCGACCAGGATCTTCGCCACCGACCCGGCCAGTGGCGCCACCACCGCGTTGGCAGAGGCGGCCTGGACCGACGCTGTGGTGGGCGCGTGAATCGCACCACTGCCGCCGATCACGATCGCGCCGAGTTGGGGAGCTTCCTCCTCCTCGACGTCCACCGCAATGTCGTAGGCGATCCCGTTGACAGTCACTTTCAGTTTCATTGGAGTTCCTTCCACGCCCTTCAGCGCGTGTACAGCGGGTGATGGGTGTGCTGGGCGTTGCGAGTGTTGGCCGTCCAGCTTCTCCCCGTGGTGAAGTGGCGCTGCCGACGCTTCGCGCGATGCCCGAGATAGGCGGCCACAGCAGCGGCGATGGCCACCATGACCTCCTCGGGAACACCGTCGGTCTGCAGCTCGAGCTGCTTGATCTTGATCTCGAGACCGTCAACGCGCTGCGTGAGCGCCTTGACGAGCTCCAGGAGTTCCGCGTCTTGCGACATCCGATTCCTCCTCAGACCGGCCCGAGGCCGTGCTTCTTGGCCGGCCGCAGCAACCGCTTGCTCGCCAGCAGTTCGAGCGCCATGGCCACCTTGCGACGAGTGTCGCCCGGATCGATGATGTCGTCGACCAGGCCACGGCTCGCAGCCATGAACGGTGTCGAGAACGTACTGCGGTACTCCTCCACCAGTTCCGCCCGCTTGGCCACCGGGTCTTCGGCACGGTCGATCTCGCGCTTGAAGACGATGGAGGCTGCACCTTCGGCACCCATCACCGCGATCTCGGCGGTCGGCCACGCGAACACCTTGTCGGCGCCCAGGTCCTTGCAGGCCATCGCGATGTACGCGCCACCGTAGGCCTTGCGCAGCACCACCGTGACCAGCGGGACGGTGGCAGCCGAATAGGCGAACAGCAGCTTCGCACCGTGACGGATGATGCCGCCGTATTCCTGGGTGACACCGGGCATGTAGCCGGGCACGTCCACGAAGGTGACGATCGGGATGTTGAAGGCGTTGCAGAACCGGATGAACTTCGAGCCCTTGTCGGAGGCGTTGATGTCCAGGACGCCGGCCATCACCATCGGCTGGTTGGCCACGATTCCGATGCTGCGCCCGTTGATCCGGGCGAAGCCGACGACGATGTTCATCGCGTAGCCTGCCTGGACCTCGAGGAAGTCGGCGTGGTCGACGACCTTCCCGATCACGTCACGCACGTCATAGCCCTGCTTGCCGTCCGCGGGGACGACGTCATGCAGCGACGGGTCGTACTCGACGTCCGCGTCACCCTCAAGCAGCGGGGCATCTTCGTTGTTGTTCTGCGGCAAGAAGCTGAGCAGCTTCTTGGCGATCAGGATCGCCTGGGCATCATCGTCGGCCACGAAGTGGTTGACGCCCGAGACGGCCATGTGAGTGTCGGCGCCACCCAGGGCATCCTGGGTGACCACTTCTCCGGTCACCTGCTTGATCACGCTGGGCCCGGTGATGAACATGTGAGCCTTGCGCGTCTGAATCACGAAGTCGGTCAAGGCCGGGGAGTAGGCCGCGCCACCGGCACAGGGACCGGCGATGATCGAGATCTGCGGGACCACACCCGAGAGCAGCACGTTGGCGTAGAAGACCTGGCCGTAGCCCGACAGCGAGTCGATGCCCTCCTGCACGCGCGCACCACCGGAGTCGTTGATGAAGACGAACGGGGTGCCGTTACGCAACGCCGCCTCCATCATCTCGACGACCTTCTTCGAGTGCGTCTCACCGGCCGAGCCACCCATGACCGTGAAGTCCTGGCTGGCGATGTGGACGGGGCGTCCGAGGACGGTGGCCGTCCCGGTGACCACGCCGTCGGCGGGCATGTCCGCGGTGTCCATGCCGAAGGTGACGGTGCGGTTCTTCCGGAAGAGGCCGATCTCCTGGAAGCTGTCGGCGTCGATCAGTGCGTCGATGCGCTCACGGGCCGACAGCTTGCCGGCAGCGTGTTGCTTCTCGATGCGCTTCTCGCCGCCACCGAGGCGGGCGGTCGTGCGGGCCTCCAGCAGTTCGGCGACGCGCTTCTTCATGGAAACTGGTTTGGTAGCCATATCCTTCTTCCTCACGCCATCTCGACCGAGACGCTGTGATCGCGCCCACCGAGAGAGACCTTGTACTTGATCGGCCCACGGACGGCCTTCGCCGCGCCGCTCGCCGCATCCGCGTCAGCCTTGAGTTGCTCGGCAGTCTTGCCGACGTTCTTCGGGCCCTCAGCGCGGGCGGCGAAGAAGCCGGGAGCGACCCCCGGGAACATGGCGTAGGTGAGCACGTCCTCGTCGGTGCCGTCGAAGCCTTCGGCCTTGGAGGCCTCCGCGACGAGCTTGTCCCACTCGGGCGCGATCAGGTCCGCCGGGCGAACGGTGATCGGATCCTTCTTGGCCTGGGCCTGAGCGATCGCGATCACCTCGGGGTTGCGCTCGCCGATGCACTCGCCGTAATAGCCGAGCATCAGGTCGGCGAACTCACCGGTCATGACCTTGTACTTGCCCATCAGCACGTTGAACACGGCCTGGGTGCCCACGATCTGGCTGGACGGTGTCACCAGTGG
>JBAVKY010000137.1:0-27111 GCA_049688555.1 Propionicimonas sp. | reverse complement strand
CGGATGAACCGCGCGATCTTGTCGCTGGAATCGAGATCCAGCGACCCCGACAACACGGCCGGCTGGTTCGCGACGATCCCCACCGCCCGGCCGTCGAGGCGGGCGAAGGCCGTGATCGCGTTCGGGGCGTACTGTTCGTGATTCTGCAGCAGGCTGCCGTGGTCGACGACGAGTTCCAGGATGTCGAGCATGTCGTAGGGGACGTTGTCCTGCTCCGGCATGATGCTGTTGAGGACTTCCTCCGTCCGTCCCGGATCGTCGTAGGGGGTCAACGCCGGGGGGTCCTCGGTGTTGTTCTGCGGCAGGTAGCTCAGCAGCAGCTTGACCAGGCTCAACGCCGCCTGGTCGGACTCGGCGGAGAACTGCGAGACGCCGCTGCGGGCATTGTGCACCCACGAGCCACCCAGATCCTCAGCGGTGACGTCTTCGCCCGTCACCGCTTTGATGATGGCGGGGCCGGTGAGGAACATGTTGGAAGTGCGCTCCACCATGATGGTGAAGTCGGTCAGCGCGGGCGAGTAGACCGCGCCACCGGCGCAGGGGCCCATGATGACGGAGATCTGCGGCACGACACCGGAGGCGGCGACGTTGCGATAGAAAACCTCGCCGTAGGCAGCCAGGCTCTTCACGCCCTCCTGGACGCGGGCGCCGCCGGAGTCGTTGAGCCCGATCAGCGGGATGCCGGCCTCCATGGACAGATCCATCATCCGGCAGATCTTCTGCGACTGGACCTCGGAGAAGGAGCCGCCCAGCACGGTGAAGTCTTGGGCGAAGACCGCCACGCGACGGCCGTTCACCTTGCCGAATCCCGTGATGACGCCGTCACCGGGGAAGCGCAGCTTCTCCATTCCGAAGTCGGCGTTCTGATGGGTGGCCAGGGCGCCCAATTCCTGGAAAGAGCCTTCGTCCAGCAGGATCGCGAGCCGCTCCCGAGCGGTCAGTTTTCCGCTGGTGTGCTGGACGTCGATGCGGGCCTGCCCGCCCCCCAGTAGCGCGGCGGCGCGCTTCTTTCGCAGCGTTTCGAGGCGCTCGTTCATGGCAATCTCACCGGCCGGATCCTCGGCAGCCGTGGCATGGCTGTCTCCCTTCGCCCTCGCCCGAACCACACCCCCGGGCCTGCTGGGGACGGACGTGCGCACTGCCCACGCCCCCCAAGGGGCAGGCGCACCTCCTAGTGATGAGGGTGTCACACTGCGGCGCGGCGCGAGTTGGGTTCGGGCGGGTGCCGTCCTGCCGACGGGGCTGGGGCGCGTCCTCGTGTTACTCCCCGACTTCCTCTGCGGTCACCTCGAACCGGTACAGGTAGCTCGGGCCGAACACCATGGTGATCGGGACGTCAGCCGCGTCGCGCCCTCGTCCGATCGGGATCCGTCCGATCCGTGGAGTGTTGTGGCGGGCGTCGAACGTGTGCCATCGACCCCCGAGGTAGACCTCGAACCACGCGTGGAAATCCATCGGTGAGGTGATCTCCACCCCGATGTCGCTGAGGTAGCCCGTCACGTAACGGGCGGGAATGTTGAGGCAACGGCACAGGGTCACGGCCAGGTGGGTGAAGTCGCGGCACACGCCGGTTCGCTCTTCGAAGCCGCGCAGCGCGGTTCGTCCCATCGAGGCACTGAGGTAATCGAAGGCCAGGTGTTGGTGCACGAAGTCACAGACCGCCTGCACCTTCTCCCACCCCGACTCGAGGTGACCGAAGGTGTTCCAGGCGAAGTCCAACAACGGGCTGTCGACTTCGCAGTAGCGGCTAGGCAATAGGTACGTGAGCACCTCGGTGGGCAGCTGGGCGACGGGGAGCTGCTCGGCATGGGGCACCTGGGGGTCGGGGGTTCCGTGGTCGCGGATGAGCGCGCTGTGGTGCAGTCGGACGCGATCGATCCCTGCGGGGATGGGGATGCGGCTGCATTCGTTGCCGAAGAGATCGGTGTACGCCTCGACGGGCAGTTCTGGCTCGATGCTGGGCTCTTCAGCGCCCAGCAGGTCGGCCTGGCGTTCTGGATGGACGCGCAGCAGGGTGATCAGTGCGGTGGGTCCGCTCACAGCGAGTTCGATGTCGTACCCGATTCTCATCAGCATCGCGTTGCCACCCTCCTCGTTCGTTCTCCGTCCGATGAACCCACCTGAGCCTAGGCAGTCGCGGCGCTCAGCGTGCGCCCGTCTCGGTGCTGTAACCCGTCCGTAGCAGGGCAGCTGGCCCAGGCGGCGTTATCACCAGCCGCGAGCCCGCCAGGCGGTCAGGGCAGGTCGCTCGCGGCCCAGTGTCGTGGCCGCACCGTGCCCGGGGTGTACCACGGTGTCGTCGGGAAAGGTATCGAAGATCCGAGTAATGACGTCGTCGAGCAGGCTGGTGAACCGGACGGGGTCGCCTTGGGTGTTCCCGACGCCGCCGGGGAACAGCGAGTCGCCGGTGAACAACTGGACTGGTTGCCGGGGCTCGGAGTAGGCCAGGGCAACGGAACCGGGCGTGTGGCCGCGCAGCCCGATGACAGCCAAGGACACCTCCCCGCAGGTGAGAGTGTCACCGTGGTGCAGCAGCATGACCTGCGGAACGCCGGTACGCGCCTCGATCGCCAGCGCGTCAGCCGCTCCGGCGGCCGTGGTCATCTGGTGCTGAGCGCTGAGGGCAGCCAGCGCCCGGACGTGATCGCCGTGGGAATGCGTGGTGACGATCAGTTCCAACCGGGTTTCCACTGGCGAGTCCTCGGCGGCACTGCGCAGCAGCGCCGCGATGGCTTCGGGCTCGTCGGCGGCGTCGATGAGCACCTGGGAGCCTGTGCTGCGGCTGGTCAGCAGGTAGACGTTGTTGTCCATGGCAGATACGGCGATCGTCCGCAGGGTGATCCCGTGGAACTGCGCCACCGATGCCTCCCGCGCCATGGTCAACCGAACCTGACAATGATGGTGGCGCCGGTGAGGTCGGCGTTGACGGTGCTGATCTCGCTGGTGCCGTACCAGCTTCGTCCGTCCTTCGAATCGACGTCACCGCGGACTTTGATCGTGACCGCCGCCGTGGCCCTCCCCGGGTCGGAGTCTTCCAGGCTGGGCTTGATGGACGCCAGGGCGTTCGCGCCGGAGCGGACCCGCCAGCGCAGGGTGCTCCAGCTCATGGCGACTCCCTTGGGAGCCTTCAGCCCGAAGCCGCAGCCCTTGGGCGCTGCCTCCCGGTTCGCCAGGCACCTCCTCAACGTGGCCTGGGCGGCCTTGATGAGTTCGGCGCGTCCGGACTTGGTCAGCTTGAACCCGACTGAGTACAGGTCCGGCTGGCTGTCCGGGGATTCGATCACGAAGCTGCCGTCACGGACCGCGAGCCGCTTGGAGGCCGTCGTCAGCGTGTAGGTGCCGGGAAACAGCGAAGGCCGGTCGGTGTTGAGGGTGACTCCGTTGACGACCAGGGCGATGGTGCCGAGATCCAGATACGACACGTCGATCTCAGCCGCCACATTGTCGAGCAGCCACTGTCCGCCCGACTCCGTCAGCGCGTAGGCGGCGTTCACGCGAGTCGAGCCCAGCTGGTAGCTGGCCAGCACCGTCTGCTGCGTCGAGCCGGAGCCTGCAGCTGTCACCTGGATGGCCGTGATGGGCGATTCCGCCAGTGCCTTGGCCAGCATCTCATCGGTCAGCAGGGAGGTGTCCGCGGGTGCGGTCAGCGCGTAGCCGAGGGCGCCGGCGGCGTCGCCGCTGGCGAGGGCCTCGAGATAGCCCTGGACGGAGTGAGCAGCCGTGTCGGTCTGTCTGACAGTCGGGGCCCCGGACTGGAACGGTGCGGCCGCCGGCGAGTTCGCAAGACCACGAAGCGTGAACACCCCCACGGCCGCGATGATCAGCAGCCCCACCACACTGCCGAGGATCAGCGGCAACCGGCTCTTGCCCGGTTGGCCGCCTGGCGGTAGCTGGCCCCCGGTGAACGGGTTGCCGGGCGGCGGCGGGGCGTAGGGGATCAGCGGTAGGGGTTGTCGCCCCACGGGCGGCGGGAGGTAGGACTGTGGGCCGGGGTAGGGCGGACGGGGCCCAGCGGCTGACGACCACTCCGGTGGCGCCGCTGCGGGAGGGCCGTCGGCATCCGGTGGCAGCGGCTGCTGCCCGGCGGGTTGGTTCATCCTCGAGTGGCGGCCTGGCCGCCCGGCAAGCGAACCAGCAGGGCGCCCGGACGGACGCTGCAGCTGAGCCTGCTCCGGGGCCCGACCACGTCTCCGTCCAGTTGGGCGAGGATCGGTTTGCGGGTGACGGCCGTGATCTGGGGACCGGTGAGGCGCACCAGCGCCGTGTGACCCCGGCGGTGCAGGGTCAAGATGTAGAGGCCGACGGCCAGCCAAGCACTGATCGACCGGGGCGACACCAGCACTGCGTCGAGCAGGCCGTCGTCCACCTTGGCTTCGGGCATCAGCCGCAGGCCCCCGGTGAGTTCGCCGCAGTTGCCCACCAGCACGGTGGCCGCATGCTGGGAGAGGGCGTGGGCGGCGCCGGCGTCCACCCGGACCGAGAACCCGACCTTGACCAGGGCCCGCGCCCCGGAGACGGCGTAGGCCACCCAGCCGAACCGCTTCTTCATCGCGGTGCTCGCGCCGCCAACGGCGTCCGCGTCCAAGCCCATGCCGGCCATGACGAGGAAGGCCACGGGCTCGTCACCGTCGAAGCTGACCAGCCCGACGTCGACGGGGTGATCCTGACCGGTCAGCGCGGTGGTCAGGGCGGCGTCGAGGTCGTCGATCGGCAGCTTCAGGTTGCGCGCGAGCAGGTTGCCGGTGCCACCGGGCAGCAGTCCCATGGGAACACCGGCGTCGAGCAGTCCCGCGGCCACGGCACGGACCGTCCCATCCCCGCCGAGCGGGCAGACGAGGCCGGCTCCGTCGGCGATCGCCCTGGTGGCCTGGCCGGTGCCAGGGTCGTCGTGGGTGGTCTCGTACCAGCGCGGCTCGGGCCAGCCGTGGTCACGACAGGCCTGGTCGACCTTCGCCTCGACGGCGCTCAGATCATCGAACTTGGTGGGGTTCACCACGACCGCCCAGGCTCCCGGCTGGTTCG
Source organism: Propionicimonas sp. (assembly GCA_049688555.1). Lineage (GTDB taxonomy): Bacteria > Actinomycetota > Actinomycetes > Propionibacteriales > Propionibacteriaceae > Propionicimonas. The sequence continues at coordinate 22,089 of JBAVKY010000137.1, read as the reverse complement.
CCATCAGTGCTGTGACCCTTCCAGTCGGCCGATCGCCGCGCGGGCGTACGCGCGCTCGGCGTCAAGGTCGACGTGGCGGCTGTCGTCGTCGAGTACGACCGCGAAACCGCCCTCGATCGCTTCGAGGCGACGGAAGGCTGAGCCGAGCAGGCCGCGCAGTTGGTCTTCCCGCGGGAGCCAGAGCACCTGGTCGGCCGCGATGCTGTCCAAGGCCCACTCGGTGGTGCCGTTGAACTTGATGATCCGGCCTCCCGGCACATCGTGGGCTTCGATCGTCATGTCGCTGATGACGAAGACCTCGTCAAGCTCGGTGTTGGGCACGACGAAACGGTCCCCGGGGCTGGGTTGCCACGGTGGCGCGACCTCGCGCAGCTGTCGGGCCTGTTCCTGCGTGATCATGCAATCTCCTCTGCACCTTTGGCGCGAGGCTACCGCGAGTGGCGCGGGGGTGCGGAGTAGATTCTCGTGCATGAAAGGCACAGGTGCACTTCAGATCATCTTCGCGTTCTTCTTAGGGCTCGTGGTGGTGGGCTTCATCGGGCTCGGGGTCAACACCTTCTACCCCGAACCGTCGTACACGGACAATTACGACGACGCCGCCGTCACCCAATGGCGGTTGGTGACCGGCATCATCCTGCTCGTGCTCGCCACCGTGGTGCTGGCTATCTCGCTGGCCCTGCCAGAGACGCAGGTCGTGATCTCGAACGGCATCCTGCTGGGCGGCGTCTTCACCATGGTCTATGCCGTCGGCATCACCGCGTCAGGACCGCAGAGCATCTGGCGGTTCGTGGTGGTGGGGGTGGCGCTCGCCGTGACGATTGCGATCGGTTACCTGAAGTTCGTGCGCCGCAAGACACAGGCAGTTGCCACTGGCGATCAGTCGGTGGCCATGAGCGGAGAACTCGCCGAGCGTCTCGCCGCGATCGAGCACAAGCTCGAGGCGATGGGACGGGCGCTTCGCGAGTAGCGTCGCCAGACGGCCGGAGGGGGCGCGTCACGCCGGTGCGCGCGTGGAGGATCACGTGCCGATGGTCGCCACCAGGTACGGCTTACCGCCGTCCGGTGTCGTGACGGCTGATTCCCAGCCGTCGCCGGTGCGCCGCGCAGCGAAGCCGACGGTGCCCGGCAGCAGGATCGGCCGGGTGAACCGAGCGGACACCTGGTAGGCCCCGGGGAGCCGATTCTCCAGGGCCGCAAGCAGCCGCGCGTGCGTCCACATCCCGTGGATGATCGGACGCTCGAAGCCGAATGCGGCCGCGGCGAGCCGGTGAGTGTGGATCGGATTGGGGTCGCCCGACACCCGCCGATACTGGCGTCCCAGATCGGCCGGGAGCCGCCACAGTGCCGTGGGGGTGATTGGGGTCGTCGACTCGAAGTCGGGTTTCGGGGTCGTTGCCGGCTCACCGGGGGCGTTCATCCCCTTGGCGAGGTAGCTGCTCACGCCGTCCCACACCACCTCGTCGGCCACCCTGACCTGGCTGACCAGGTCGACCAGCGCGCCGCGGCGATGCGGTCGGAGATTCTCGGCATGGACGAGCAACTGGAGGCGCTCACCGGCCGCGACCGGGCGCGCCAACCGCATCATGTTCGAGACGTGAACCACCCCGACCAGTCGAATCGTGGATTCGTGGCTGCCGAGCAGGGCGACCTGCAACGCGAACGTCAGCACGTGCAGCCACGTGGGCGGCACGGTGTCCCGCAACGTGAAGCCGCACACTCGGGCGTACTCGGCCAAGCGGTTGAGATCCTGCCGGTGGCCGTTGACCATGACGGTGTGCCGGGGCAGTTCCGCCCGGTGGGCCCGGGATGGCAGCAACGCCCGCGCGAAGGCCGCACCCATCCGGGGCAGTTCGGGCAGCAGCTCGATCGGACGGTCCATCAAGCCCCGACCAGATTCTGGCCGCAGACCCGGACGATCTGGCCGGTGACCCCGGCGCTGGCCGGGTCGAGAAAGTAGCCGATGGTCTCGGCAACGTCGATCGGGTTGCCCGCCTGGCTGAGGCTGTTGCTGCGCCGGAACACCTCGCGCTGTACGAACGGAATCTTCGCGGTCATTTCGGTCTCGATGAACCCCGGAGCCACCGCGTTCACGGTGATGCCACGACCGGCGAGGTCAGGTGCCATGGCCTTCACCAAGCCGACCACGCCTGCCTTGGAGGCGGCGTAGTTGGCCTGGCCGCGGTTGCCTGCGATGCCCGACGTGGAGGCGATTCCCACGATGCGGCCGCCGTCGGCCAGCCCGCCGGGACGCCTCGGGTCGAGCAGCACCTCGTTGATGGCGATCTCGGCGGCGAGGTTGACGGACAGGACGGACTGCCACCGCGCGGCATCGGTGTTCACCAGCAGCTTGTCGCGGGTGATCCCGGCGTTGTGGACGATGCCGAACAGCCTGGCCTCGCTGCCGTGACGCTCCGCCACGTGCCCGGCGATCCGGCCGCCAGCTTCGGGGCTGGTGATGTCGAGCTGCAAGGCGGTGCCCGCCACGTCATTGGCGACCGCGCTGAGAGCCTCTCCGGCGCTCGGCAGGTCGATCGCGACGATGCGGGCACCGTCGCGTGCCAGCACGCGGGCGATCGCAGCGCCGATGCCTCGGGCGGCACCGGTCACGGCGACGATCCGTCCGCTGAGGGGACGTCGGCCCACCGGGGCCCGCTCGTCCAGCCGGGGCCGCACGGCGGGTCCGATTCGCCAGGACTGGCCGTCGACGAAAGCCGACCGTCCGTGCAGCAGGAAGCCGAGGGTCGAGACCAGATCGGGCGCTTCGGCGGTGGTGTCGAGGTAGACCAGGTTGGTCGTCGCGCCCGTGCGCAGTTCCTTGCCGAGGCTGCGGTTGATGCCATCCAGGGACTGCACGACGGCTCGTGCCTCCCAGCCGTCCACCGCGTCGCTGGGTCGGGCCAACAGCACGATCCGTCCGCTGGGTTCGAGGGCGCGCACCGCAGGGCGCAGCACCGCGCGGAGCCGTTCCAGTTCGACGATTTCCCGCAGGTCGGTGGCGTCCACCACCAGGGCGCCGATGGGTGAGTCGTAGCGCGGCGGGTCTTCGCCAGTGGCCGTCTGGTCAACGACCGGCTCGCCCCAGGTCAGTTCCAGCAATCGCAGGGTCTCGGTCGCCAGCCGGGACGGCCCGAGCGCCGCCTGCACGATCGGACCCTGGGGCCAGTTGCGGCCGCGCCGCAGGACGGCAGGCTCGGCCAACCCGGCCCGCGTTGCGATGGCCTGCCCTGCCGGCGAGGTGAACAGCCTTTCCAGCGCGTTCATCACACCGCCTCCAGGATCGCGACGACCCCCTGCCCGCCAGCCGCGCACACCGAGATCAGCCCGCGAGAGCCCGGACCACGGGTTGCCAGCAGTCGGGCCAGGGTGGCCACGATTCGGGGGCCGGTGGCGGCGAATGGGTGGCCGGCTGCCAGGGACGATCCGTTCACGTTCAGCCTCGACCGGTCGATAGTCCCCACCGCGCCCGGCAGACCGAGGGAACGGCAGTAGTCGTCCGATTTCAGGGCTGCGAGCGTCGCCAGCACCGTCCCGGCGAAGGCCTCGTGAATCTCCACGAACTGGAAGTCGTCCAACCCCAGCCCGCGCCGGGCGAGCAGCCGTCCGATGGCGGCCACCGGCGCCAGCAGCAGGTCGGCGCCGCCCGGGTGGTCGACGGCGGCACCCTCGGCGTCCACGAACCGGGCCAGCGCCGGCAGATGATTCCGGGATGCCCAGTCGGCCTCGGCGAGCAGGACGGTCGCAGCGCCATCGGAGAGCGCGGTGGAGTTGCCTGCGGTCATGGTGGCCGAATCGCCGTGCCCGAAGACCGGCGCCAACGTGGCCAGGCGTTCCACGCTGGTGTCTGGGCGGAGAATCGAATCCCTGGTCAGGCCCAGGTAGGGGGTCACCAGGTCGTCGAAGAAGCCGGTGTCCCAGGCGCGGGTGAGGTTGTGGTGGGAGGCGGCGGCCAGTTCGTCCTGCGCTTCGCGGGTGACCTGCCAGGCGAGATTGGTCAGCGCCTGGTGCTCGCCCATGGAGAGCCCGGTGCGGGCTTCGGTCAGCCGCGGGGTCTCCGGCGCCAGCTGCGAGGGACGGATGGCGGCCAGGGCCTTGATCCGGGCGCCCAGGCTTCTGGCGGCGTTGGTCGCCAACAACGCCCGCCGCAGCCGGTCGTTGACGGCGATGGGCGCGTCCGAGGCTGAATCCACCCCGCCCGCGATACCGACCTCGATCTGTCCCAGGGCGATCTTGTTGGCGATGTGGACGGTGGCAGCCAGGCCGGTCGCGCACGCCAACTGCAGGTCTACGGCTGGGGTCTCGGGTGCCAGGGCCGAACTCAACACCGCCTCGCGGGTCAGGTTGAAGTCGCGGGAGTGCTTGAGCACCGCGCCCGCGGCCACCTCGCCGACCCGGGTGCCGGCCAGCCCGAAGCGGCCGACGAGCCCGTCGAGGGCGGCGGTCAGCAAGTCGTGATTCGAGGCGTGGACGTAAGCGCCGCCGGACTTCGCGAAGGGGGTGCGATTACCGCCGACGACAACGGCCTGACGCGATCCGGTGGACGTCATGGTGCCTCCCGAAGCCTCCGAAATAGACGATACCCAAGGTAGCAGGTACGCCTGGTACTAGGTACCCTTGGGGTATGGCAACCACCGTAGATGGACGGGGCAGTCGCTGGGTCGAGTACCGCGCCGTCCGCCGCCAAGAGCTCGTCGAACAGGCACTTCGGGCGATTCGTCGGCACGGGGCGGGCGTGGGGATGGACGAGATCGCGGCCCAGGCGGGAACCTCGAAAACCGTGATCTACCGCTACTTCGGTGATCGGGCAGGGCTGTACGCCGCGGTGGTGGACGCTGTCCACACCTACATCCACGACGACCTGACCGCGACCCTGGAACTCACCGACCCCGACGATCTTCCCCAGCTGACCGCGAACCTGGCCAATGCCTACCTCGCCCTGGTCGAACGAGACCCGGACATCTACCGGTTCGTGTTGAACCGGCCGCTGGAGGGCCCGGCGGCATCGGTCGACCCGTGGGGCGGCTTGCCGGACGTGATGGGTGATCACCTCGAAGGGGCGATCGCCGAGCACCTGGTCGCCCACGGCCAGGACACAGCCTGCGCCGCCACCTGGGGCCACGGCCTGGTTGGCTTCATTCGCGCCTCCGCGGATCGCTGGATGGCCAGCGATCCCCGTCCGCCGCGAGCCCAGATCGTGGACCACGTCTGCCGACTCTTCGACCCAGCGCTGGCTGCGGGACTGGCGGCCGTCCCGGCGCGACAGGGGCAACGATGACCCTGCTGGCCACCCCTGCCGAGACCCTCACGTCGCTCGGTTCGGCCCTGCGGGTCGCGCTGGACGGGCCGTACGCCGACGCCCGCGCTCAGGCTCGCGCCGAGTTCCCCGCCGGGAACCTGCTGCGCGATCCTGCCCAGTCCGTCGACGAGGCCAGGGAGTGGGTGTTGCGTCGGCTGCGGGAACTGCAGGCGGCGGGGTTCGGCTCGACCGGCGTGCCCAGGGCTGCCGGTGACCCCGCCGATCCGGCCGCCGCCGTGATCACCTTCGAGATGCTCGCCCACGGGGACCTGTCGGTGACCATCAAGTCGGGAGTGCAGTTCGGCCTGTTCGGCGGGGCGGTGGTCAACCTGGGGACGGCCTGGCATCACGACACCTTCCTGGCCGACATCACCGGGCTTCGGTTGCTGGGCTCCTTCGCGATGACGGAACTCGGCCATGGCTCCGACGTCGCCAGTCTCGAGACCACCATCACCTACGATGCGCAGGCCGCGGAGTTCGTGGTCGATTCGCCGACGCCGGCAGCGACGAAGGCCTACCTCGGCAACGCCGCGACGCACGCCTCGCTGGCCGTCGTGTTCGGCCAGTTGCTGGTGGCGGGCGTTCACCAGGGCGTCCACGCGATCCTGGTCCCGATCCGCGACGAGGCCGGACGGGACCTGCCCGGCGTCACCACCGGAGACCAGGGCCACAAGGGTGGCCTGCTCGGGGTCGACAACGGCACTCTCGCCTTCGATCGCGTTCGGGTCCCGCGGCGGTTGCTGCTCGATCGGTACGGAGGGGTGGACGCCCAAGGGCAGTACTCCTCGGCGATCGCCGACCCCAACCGTCGCTTCTTCACCATGTTGGGCACCCTGGTGCGGGGACGCGTGTGCATCGCGGGCGCGGCGGGCATCGCGGCCCGGCGCGGGTTATCCATCGCCACCCGGTACGCCCTGCGTCGTCGCCAGTTCCTGGCTCCCGGCAGCCGGGAAGGGATCCTGCTGCTGGACTACCTCACCCACCAGCGGCGGTTGTTGCCGCTGATCGCTCGGTCGTACGCCCTCGGCTTCGCGCAGAACGAGCTGACGGCTGCCCTCGTCCGGGTCCAGGGAGAGGCACGGTCTTCCGTGCGGGATCAGCGCGAACTCGAGACCCGGGCGGCCGGGCTGAAGGCCATGGCGACCTGGTTCGCCAACGACACCCTGCAGGAATGCCGCGAGGCCTGCGGCGGCGCGGGGTACTTGTCACAGAACCAGCTGACCGGCCTGCGCGCCGACGTGGACGTCTTCGCCACCTTCGAGGGCGACAACACCGTGCTGTGCCAACTGGTGACCAAGGCGCTACTGACCGACTACGCCCTCAGCTGGGGGGAACTCGATCGTTCCGGAGTGGTGCAGGCCACCGCCCGTCTGATCGGTGACGCGGTGCTGGAACGGACGGCCGCGAACCTGCTGATCGACGCTCTGGTAGCCGCGGCGCGGCGCCGTCCAGAGGAAACCACCTTGCTGGATCGCGGCTGGCACGCGTGGCTCTTCGAGGAGCGGGAACGCCACTCGCTGGAGTCGCTGGCACGCCGAATGCGCGCTGCCGGGCGGGACCCGGGGGACCGGTTCGAGGCGTTCAACCGGCTCGGCGACCACGTGCAGTTCGTGGCGCGTGCCCACCTGGAACGCGTGACCTTGGAAGCCTTCATCGCCGGGATCGCGTCCTGCCACGACCCTGCCGCGAAGGCCGTGCTGGAACGGTTGTGCTCGCTGTACGCCCTGACGAGCCTCCACGATGACCGGGCCTGGTTCCTCGAGCACAGTCGGATCAGCGCCGGGCGGGCCAAAGCGATCGGGGAACAGCTCAACTCGCTGTGCCGCGCGCTGCGTCCTGACGCGCTGGGTTTGGTGGAGGGTCTGGGCGTTCCGGAATCCTGGCTGGGGGCGCCCCTGCTGTCCGGGTAGCGCCGCGGATCAAGGCAGCCCCACGGCCCTGCCGGCGGCGGCCGCCAACGCTCCTGCCAACACGACCACGAGGTAGGGAGCCTTCAGCCACAACGCCAGCGCCCCGGCGCCCAGCGCCAGCAGTCGGGAGTCGAACGCCAACGCCTGGCCCTTACCCACCGTATTCAAGACGGTGAGGGACGCGAGCAGCCCGACGGTCAACGCGCCGGCAAGGTCGGCCACGATCGGGCGATCCAGCCACGACTGCGGCAACAGGTAGCCGGCGAGCTTGGTCAGGAAGGCCATGCCAGCCGCCAACAGGACCCAGGACCACAGGCTCATGACTCACCTCGCACCGTGCGCCGCCGCTGGAACCACCACGCGAGCGCCGTCACCACGGCTGCGATCAGTACCGGGATCCCCGGTTCCACCGCTGGCAGCATGGCGATGGTCGCCACGGCGGCGATGACGGCGATCGCGACCGGGTCCCTCCCCGCCAGTCGCGGCCACAGCAGGCCGAGGAAGGCCGCCACCGCGGCTCCGTCCAGCCCCCACCGCGCGGGGTCGCCCATGGCGTTGCCGCCCAGGGCGCCGATCGCGGTGAACGTGTTCCACATCACGAAGACGCCGAGGCCGCTGGTCCAGAAGCCGCGCACCCGTTCGTCGTGGTCGTCCTGAGCGCTGGCGGTGGCCATCGACTCGTCGATGGTGAGCTGCGCCATCAGCGGGATGATCCGGGGCTCAGGTCGCAGCAGGGCCTTGAGTTGCATGCCGTAGACCCCGTTGCGCACGCCAAGCAACGAGGCTGCGGCCCAGGCCGCGGCGCCGGTGCCGCCGCCGGCGATGACCGCGATGAAGGCGAACTGTGAGCCGCCGGTGAACATCAACAGGCTGAGCGCGCTGGTCTGCCACACGGTGAGACCCGCAGCCACCGAGAGGGCCCCGAACGAGATTCCGTACACCCCCACGGCCGCGGCGATGGAGAGCCCCATCCGTACCGCAGGCGTCAACCGTCCGGTCGAGGTGGTGGTGGGCACGCTGGAAAGTCTGCTCTCTGGCTACCTGCTGGCCAAGGTGGCCAGCAGGCCAATCCGAATCCGGTGGCCCGCTTGAGCGGAGGGGGCGGCGACGTCAGTTCGCGTCAACGGTTTCCTCGTCGGTGTAGATGCCGGGCCGGTCCACGATCAGGACGGTGCCGCCGGCATCGTCCGCCTTGAGGTGGGACGGGGCCAGGCTGTGGGCCAGGTGGTAGACGGCCACGGTGACGATGGTGCCCAGCGCGATGCCGCTCAGGGAGAAGGATTCGTTGAACGTCAAGGACACGTTGCCGATGCCGATGATGATGCCCGCCGCCACTGGAACCAGATTGATCGGATTGCCGAAGTCGACCTGGTTCTCTTTCCAGATCTTGGCGCCCAGCAGGCCGATCATGCCGTAGAGCACGACGGTGATGCCGCCCAGCACCCCACCCGGGGTGGCCGAGATGATGGCTCCGAACTTGGGTGAGAAGCCGAACAGGATCGCCACGATCGATGCCACGACGTAGGCGGCGGTGGAATAGACGCGGGTCGCCGCCATGACGCCGATGTTCTCGGCGTAGGTGGTGGTTGGGCCGGCGCCGACGGCGGTCGCGATCACGGAGCCGAGGCCGTCCGCGGCGATGGCACGACCCATGTCCTGGTCGAGGTCCATACCGGTCATCTCGGCGACGGCCTTCACGTGTCCGGTGTTTTCGGCGATCAGGGCGATCACGACCGGCAACGCGATCAGGATGAACGCCAGGTTGAACGAGGGGGCATGGATGCCGACGACGTTCGTGGGGGAGTGCAGCGACCAGGTCGACAGGTCGGTCAGCGGCGGCAGGCCGAGCCAGTCGGCGGCGGCCACCCCGGACCAGTCCACGCGCCAGTGCGTCGTGATCTCACCCGCGGCGGCCGAGAACGAGGTGATCTGGCCGAACACCAGGTCAGCCAGCCAGCTCAGCACGTAGCCGATCACGAGCGAGAGGAAGATCGCGATCCGGCTCAGGAAACCTCGGGCGCCGACGCTCAGCACTACGACGATGAGCATGACGAGCAGCGCGATCCACTGATCCTGCGGCCAGTAGGTGCCGGCCACCACGGGAGCCAGGTTGAAGCCGATCAGCATCACGACCGCACCGGTGACGACCGGCGGCAGCACGCGGTGGATCAGGCGGGAACCCGCGAAGTGGATGATCAAGCCAACCATGAACAGCAGGACGCCGACCCACAGCATCGCGCCGGTGACGTCGGCGGGGTTGCCGCCGGCACCATAGATCGCGGTGGCCACCCCGACGAAAGAGGCCGAGGAACCCAGGTAGGACGGCACCCGACCCTTCACCACCACGAGGAACACCAGCGTGGCGATCCCGGACATCATGACGGCGAGTTGCGGGTTCAGACCCATCAGCAGCGGGAAGACGAAGGTAGCCCCGAACATGGCCACCACGTGCTGGGCCCCGAGCCCGATCGTCTTTCCCCAGGTCAATCGCTCGTCAGGGGCGACGACGGCACCCTCCTGGAGTGTGCCGTTCCCATGCAGCGTCCACAGTGCCATTTCAGTCCCCTTCGCCGACAGCCCTGCGAACTCTATGGCGCAACGCAGGAGGCTGCCCCTGGTCACGTGCTGGTGAGATGCCCTTGCCGACGCCTCAGATCCAGCTCCGTAGCCACATCCGCGACAGCCAGTCCTGGTAGTGCAGGATCCCGCCGGTCAGCAGGGGATAGATGTAGGCGAAGTTCATGATCACCAAGGCGACGGCGACTCCGGCGATGATCCCGCCGCGCCTGCGGTGGCGCCCCTTGGCTGGGCCAAGGATCAGGCCGAGCACCATGGCCAGGGCGATCACCGTGAAGGGCACGATCGTGATCGCATAGAAGAAGAAGACCGGACGGTCGGCCGTGGCGAACCATGGCAGGTAGGTCGCCATGGCAGCCACTACCGGCACGCCGAAGCGCCAGTCACGTCCACCGATCCACCAGATGACAGCGACCACGAGGGCCACGACCGCCATCCACCACAGGATCGGAGTGCCCATGCCGATCATGACCCGAGTGCAGTACTCCGGGTCGACGGCGGTGCAGCCGTCCACGCCGGGCAGAATCTTGTTGACCGAATCCAGGGCGATCGGACGGGCCATCACCAGCCAGCCGATCGGATGGGCGTCATAGGGGTGGGTGGCGTTGCGAATGTAGTCGCCGGTGTGGAAGGCCAGGATGTCCTGGTGGAGCTTGAGCAGCGAGGCCCATCCTTCGCCGAGGAATCGGGTCCAGCCACTGTCGGGGTTCTCCGCGCCCCACTGCCGGTCGTAGCCACCGGAGCTGCGCAGCCACCCCGTCCAGGTTGAGAGGTAGACCAGCCCGGCCACCACCACCATGCGGACGAAAGCGGGGATGCCGTCGACCACCAGCGCCAGCCAGCCGCGCCAGCCGGCTCCCGCCAGACGGCGGGCGCCGACGTCCCAGAGCACGCTGACGATCCCCAGCGCAGCGAGCACGAAGACCGAATTCCACTTCGTCCCCAGCGCCAGGCCGAACGCGACGCCGACCAGCAAGCGCCAGGGACGCCACCAGATGACCGGGCCGAATTGGCGATCGAAGTCCCGCCTACCGCTGGCCTCGAGGCGATCGGCCAGACGGTGGCGGTAGAAGTCGCGGTCGGCAACCGCGGCTGAGACGGCCAACACCAGGAAGAACGCCTGGAAGATGTCCAACAGGGCGATCCGCGACATCGAGAACGCGAGGCCGTCGAAGGTGAGCAGCAGCCCGGCGGTGGCCCCGATCAGCGTCGACCGTGACAACCGCCGTGCCAGCCTGATGGTGATGAAGACCAGCAGGGTGCCGAACACCAGCGGCATGAACCGCCAGCCGAAGGAATTCATGCCGAACAGTTGTTCGCCCAGTCCGATGAGCCACTTGCCGACCGGAGGATGGACGGCGAACGCGGCATTCTGCAGGAAGACGTCGGGCAGGCCCGCGACGATCGAGGGATCCGCGGTGTCCTTGGGCCATTCGCGCTCGTACCCGAACTTCCACAGGGTGTAGGCGTCCTTGGCGTAGTAGGTCTCATCGAAGATCAGCTTGTTCGGGTAGCCCAGGTTGACGAACCTGATCACGAACGCGAGCAGGGTGATGCTCAGTGTCGTGATCCACCCGGCGAGCCGGTCGGTCATGGTGCCGTCGCGGAGCCTCTCGATCGTCGTGAGTGGGATCGGCTCGGGGACGGGCTCGACCTCGTTCAGCAGCCCTGCTGGCGGTTCGGGGGAGGGTGGCCCGAACCACGGGAAGCCCGGCTCCGCCGGTGCCTGGGTTTCGGCAGGGTCGTGGTCGGCGGCCCTCTCCCAAACCGCGTCGGCATCCGGTGGGGTTTCGGGGGTGGCGTCGACCTTCGGTTGGGTTTCGGGGGTCTCGGGGTCGTCTGGTGCCGCTTCCGGGGTGGCGGCGACGTTGGGTGGGTTTTCGGCTGGGGCGTCTGGTGGGGTTTCGGGGGCGGCGGCGTCGTCCAGGCGCCGGGTCGCCGTCCCATCAGTCACCGGCACATCCTATGCCGCCGATTCTGGCGCGAGCTGGGAGGGCCGGTGGCGGCGTCCGGCCGCGGTGGTCGGCGACCGCGCGACACCGCGCCGGGGGGCGGGGCGGTGTGGGGGATACTGCACGGGTGACTTCTGAGACTGCGGGCCGGCTGATTCTGGCGGGAACGCCGATCGGCAACCTCGCGGACGCGTCGCCGGCGCTGCGGGCGGCGGTGGTGGGCGCCGACGTGATCGCCGCCGAGGACACCCGTCGCTTCAAAGCACTGCTCGGCCGCCTCGAACTCAGCACCACTGCCCGGATCGTGTCGTACTTCGACGGCAACGAGGCGGCGCGGGCGGCTACTTTGCTCGCCGAGCTGGAGCAGGGCGCCACGGTCCTCGTGGTCAGCGATGCCGGGATGCCGACCGTCTCCGACCCAGGCTTCCGGCTGGTGGGCGCCGCGATCGAGGCCGGTGTGGCGATCACCGTGGTGCCCGGACCCTCTGCCGTCCTCGTGGCGCTGGCGCTTTCCGGCCTGCCCACCGACCGGTTCTGCTTCGAGGGTTTCCTGCCACGCAAGACCGGGGAACGGCGACGTCGCCTGGCGGGCCTGGCGACTGAGCCGCGCACCATGGTCTTTTTCGAGGCGCCGCACCGCGTGGCTGACTTCCTTGCCGACGCGGCGGTCGCCCTGGGGGACGGACGCCGTGCCGCGGTCAGCCGCGAGCTGACCAAGACCTATGAAGAGACGCGACGAGGCACCCTCACCGAGCTGGCGCGGTGGGCAGCCGACGGGGTGCGTGGCGAGATCACCATCGTGATCGGAGGCGCGGCGGCGCCCGCGGTGAGCCTCGAGGAGGCAACCGCCGAAACCGGGCGCCGCATGGCAGGCGGGGAGCCGTTGTCGACCGCGGTAAGCGCTGTGGCCAGCGCGACCGGATTGCCCCGCAAGCTGCTCTATCAGGCCAGCCTTGAAGCCAGGAAGGAACTGCGATGAAGGCCATCGCCCAGTTGCACCTGCCGGGGCTGCCGGAGCCGCTCCCCGCCCCGGTCACCGATGCCCACACCCACTTGGTGAGCACGCGGCAGGTCAGTGGTCTCGCGCCGGCGGACGCGCTGCGCGCGGCGCGGGCGGTCGGCGTCACCCGCGTCGTCGACGTCGGGACGGACGTCGACTCCTCGGCCGAGACGATAGCGCTGGCGCTGGCGCACCCTGAGGTGGTCGCCTGCGTCGCGATCCACCCCAACGACGCCGCCCGCCTGGGTGCCGGGCTGCCTACCGAACTGGACCGGCTCGCGGCCCTGATCGGCACCTCGTCCCGGGTCCGGGGGATCGGTGAGACCGGTCTGGACTACTTCCGCACCCGCGAGCCCGAAGGCCAGGCGCTCCAGAAACAAGCCTTCGCCGCCCACATCGCCTGGGCGAAGACCCACGATCTGGCGCTGGTGATCCATGACCGCGACGCCCACGCCGACATCCTCGACGTGCTGGACGCCGAAGGTGCGCCGCGACGGGTGATGATGCACTGCTTCTCCGGGGACGCGGGCTTCGCCCGGCAGTGCCTGGATCGCGGGTTCTGGCTGTCCTTCCCCGGCACCGTGACCTTCAAGGCCAACCACGCCCTGCGTGAGGCGCTGGCGCTGACCCCGTCCGATCGCCTGCTGGTGGAGACCGACGCTCCCTACCTCACCGCGATGCCACTGCGGGGCAAGCCCAACGCCTCCTACCTGATGGCGCACACCGTCCGCTTCCTGGCGCAGTCGCGAGGCGACGACCTGGCCGCCTTGTGTCACCAGCTCAGCGTGAATGCGAATGAGGTCTTCGGCGATTGGGGGACGCCGTGAGCTCGGGGTTGCTGGACCCGCGCACCATCCGTGCGCTGGCCGCCGAGCTAGGCCTGCGTCCCACCAAGCAGCGGGGGCAGAACTTCGTCCACGACGCCAACACGGTGCGCCGGATCGTCGCCGCCGCCGCGGTGGGCGTGGACGAGGTCGTGCTGGAGATCGGGCCGGGGCTCGGCTCGCTGACCCTCGGGCTGCTGGAGGTGGCACGGCACGTCACCGCGATCGAACTCGAGGCCAGCCTGGCGCAGCGGCTGCCCCAGACGGTGGCCGAGCGCCAGCCCCAGCACGCCGGGCAGCTCACCGTGCTGACCGCCGACGCCCTCGCGGTCGACACGCTGCCGGATCCGCAGCCCACCGCCATGGTGGCGAACCTGCCGTACAACGTCAGTGTGCCGGTGCTCTTGCACGTGCTGGCCCGGTTCCCCAGCGTCCGCAGCGCTCTGGTGATGGTGCAGTCCGAAGTTGCCGACCGGCTCGTGGCACCTCCTGGCTCCCGAACCTACGGGGTGCCGTCGGCGAAGCTGGCCTGGTACTGCTCCGCGCGACGGGTGGGGAGTGTCCCGCCCACGGTCTTCTGGCCCATGCCCAACGTCGATTCGGGCCTGGTCCAGCTGGTGCGGCGCGACGCGCCCGCCACCTCGGCCTCGCGCGAGCAAGTCTTCGCCGTGGTGGACGCGGCGTTCTCCCAGCGACGCAAGATGCTGCGCGGGGCGCTCGCCGGGTTGCTGGGATCGCCCGGGCAGGCCGTCGCAGTCCTCGAGGCGGCAGGGATCGACCCTCAGGCCCGCGGTGAGGTGCTGGCGATCGAGGATTTCGCTCGGATCGCTCAGGCTCGCACCGCAGCGGGCTTGGGATAGCCTCGGGCCATGGCATCACCGATGACCGAGACCGAGACCGTTCGCGTGCGGGTTGCCGGCAAGATCAACCTGGCCCTGCGCAGCGGCGCTCGGCGACCCGACGGCTACCACAGCCTGGCCACGGTGTTCCAGGCGGTTTCGGTTTACGACGAGGTGGAGGCCCGCGGCGCGGCGCCGGGAACCTTCACCGTGAGCGTCACGGGCGAACAGGCGGCGTTGGTACCGAGCGACGGCACCAACCTGGCCGTCAAGGCCGCCCGGTTGCTGGCCGCCACCGCAGGTGCGGGCCGCGAGGACCTCGGCTGTCACCTGGCGATCCGTAAGGCCATCCCAGTGACCGGTGGGATGGCTGGGGGGTCGGCCGACGCGGCAGGAGCGTTGCTGGCCTGTTCGGTGTTGTGGGATCTCGATACCTCCCCTGACGACCTGCTCGTCCTAGGTGCTCAGCTCGGGGCTGACGTCCCGTTCAGCCTCAGCGGCGGGACGGCGCTGGGCACCGGCCGGGGCGACCAGCTCACGCCCGCGCTCAGCCGCGGTTCCTACCACTGGGTCTTGGCGTTCAGTGATGCCGAGTTGTCCACTCCGGAGGTCTTCCGACGCTTCGACGCCATCACTCCTGGAGCACCGCACACCCCAGAGATGCCGTCGGCCCTGTTGAACGCGCTGATCGCCGGCGACCCGGTGGCGCTAGGACGGCATCTGGTGAACGACCTTGAGCCGGCAGCACTGATGCTGCGACCGCAACTCAGCGAGCTGTTGCGGGTTGGTCGGGAGTTGGGCGCCGTCGGGGCGATCGTGTCCGGCTCCGGGCCGACGGTGGCCCTGCTGGCCAGCGATGAGTCTGCCGCGATCGACCTTTCCGTCCGCCTCGGCAGCGAGGGCCTGTGCCGCGCGGTGAAGCGGGTCCACGGGCCGGTGCCTGGGGCGCGTCTGATCGCCTGATCAGGACGGTCGGGAAGCACCCTCAGGCTGGCTTCGAGCGGCGGTCCGTGAAGAGCGTCGGCTCGGCGCGCAGGTTGCGCATGCCGTACCAGGCGAGGTTCACCAGGTGCGCCGCGACCGTCGGCTTGTCGAGACTGTGCTCCCCGCGAGTGTCGATCCACCATTGGCCGGCCAGTGCCACCAGGCCGACCAGCATCTGGGCGTAGAGCGGGGCGGTGTTGGGGTCGAGATCCCGCTTGGTGAACTCGTCGGCGAGCAGTCCCTCCACCCGCGAAGCGATGTCGGACAGGATGGTGGCGAACGAGTTGTCCTCGGCGCTGGCCGAGGAGTCCCTGGAGAGGATCCGGAAGCCGTTCGGGTTGTCGTCGATGTAGTTGAGCAGCGCCAGCGTGCCCAGTTCGATGAGGGCCCGGGGGTTGGCGCGCGGGGTGGTGAGGGCAGCCCGAATGGCATCGTGCAGCGCCCGCACCTCACGGTCGACGACGACCGCGTAGAGACCTTCCTTGCCGCCGAAGTGCTCGTACACCACGGGCTTGCTGACTCCGGCATGGGCCGCGATCTCCTCGACGGACGTGCCCTCCAGGCCTCGCTCGGCGAACAAACCACGGGCCACCTCGATCAGCTGTTCACGGCGTTCCGTCCGGGTCAGCCGGACGCGACCACGTCGGGCGCGGGCGGTACCGGAGGCGAGAGTCACCCGACCAGTTTCCCGCGCCAGACCACGCTTGGGAAATCAGGCTCAGCCGGACGTAGGCGCCGGTGCTTGGCATCGGGATGCGGCTACACGGATCGGGCAATAGAGTTGGGGCCGGTCGTTACGACGATCGATCCCCGGTTGGTCTGCCGGCAGGGCCCGCCTGACTTTGAATCAGGACTAGCGACGTAGGTTCGACTCCTACCCGGGGAGCGGGATCCGCCAACGCTGGGAGAACCTGTGTCTGAGAACTCCGCTGGTCAGTTCGCGCGCGTGTCCGCGGTGGTCATCATGGCCGCCGGGGCAGGTACCCGGATGAAATCGTCGACAGCCAAGGTGCTGCACCGACTGGGTGGCCGCTCGATGATCTCGTACGCGGTCGAGGCGGCGAGTGCGCTGGAGCCCGAACACCTGGTGGTCGTGGTGGGGCACCAGCGCGATCAGGTCGAGGCGCACCTGGCTGAGGTCGCCCCCCAGGTCAGCCTGGCAGTTCAGGAACAGCCCCTGGGCACCGGTGACGCGGTCCGCGCCGGCATGGCCATCCTGCCCGGCGTGGCCGGCGAGGTCGTGGTGACGAGCGGCGACGTCCCGCTGCTCCGTGGCGAGACCCTGATCGATCTGGTCTCGGCGCACCGGGAGGGCGGGAACGCGGTCACCGTCCTCACCGCGATGGTTCCTGATCCGACCGGCTACGGACGGATCGTCCGCGACGGCGACGAGGTTGCCCGGATCGTCGAACACCGAGACGCCTCCGACGGCGAGCGCGACATCACCGAAATCAACGCGGGCATCTACGTCTTCGACGCCGCGACGCTGGCCGAAGGGATCGCGGGGCTGCAGGCCGCCAACGACCAGGGCGAGCTCTACCTGACCGACGTGGTCGCGCACGCCCGGCAGGCGGGTGGCCGGGTTGGCGCACGGGTGCTGGCCGACTACCTTCAAACAGAGGGAGTCAACGATCGTGGGCAGTTGGCGGAGCGTAACGCCGAGTTGAACCGGCGCATCCTGCGACGCTGGATGGCCGAGGGCGTCACCATCATCGACCCCGCCACCACCTGGATTCACGATTCGGTCGACCTGGCCGAAGACGTCACCGTGTTGCCGAACACCTCGTTGGAAGGTGCCACGTCGGTGGCACGCGGAGCCACGATCGGCCCGGACACCACCCTGGTGGATGTCGAGGTCGGTGAGGGCGCTCAGGTGATCCGAAGCCAGGCCTCGCTCGCGGTGATCGCGGCTGGGGCCACGGTCGGGCCCTTCTCCTACCTGCGGCCAGGGACGGAGCTGGGTGAGCGAGCCAAGGTGGGCGCGTTCGTGGAGACCAAGAAGGCCATCATCGGGGCCGGAGCCAAGGTGCCGCACCTCACCTACTGCGGGGACGCGGTGATCGGAGAGGGTGCCAACATCGGTGCCGGGACGATTTTCGCCAACTACGACGGGGTGAGCAAGTTCACCACGACGGTCGGCGCTCACTCCTTCGTCGGCAGCGATTCGGTGCTCGTGGCACCCGTCCACATCGCCGACGGGGCCTACGTCGCGGCGGGATCGACGGTCACCGAGGACGTCGGCCCCGGGGAACTCGCGGTGGCCAGGGGGAGGCAGCGCAACATCGCCGGCTGGGTGGCGAGGCGACGGGCGGGGACCGCCACGCAGGCGGCGGCCGAGGCGGCCGTGGAACGGGCGACGGACGAGCCTGGGAGCGGTGAATGAGCGGGTTGAAGCGTCCCACCGAGAAGCATCTGATGCTGTGCACTGGACGGGCGTTCCCTGAACTTGCGGAGCAGGTGGCAGACCTGCTGGGCGTGGACCTGATCCCGACCCGCCTGCTGACCTATGCGAACTCCGAGATCTACGTTCGCTTCGAGGAATCGGTGCGTGGCGCCGACGCCTTTGTGATGCAGAGCCACCCGGCGCCGGTGAACGAATGGCTCATGGAGCAGTTGATCATGATCGACGCCCTGAAACGGGCATCGGCGAAGCGGATCACGGTGGTCTCGCCGTTCTACCCCTACGGGCGGCAGGACAAGAAGCACGCCGGCCGGGAACCGATCTCTGCCAGGCTGGTGGCCGACCTCTACAAGACCGCTGGCGCGGATCGGGTCATGTCGATCGACCTGCACGCCGCCCAGATCCAGGGCTTCTTCGACGGCCCCGTCGATCACCTGCTGGCCCTGCCGGTGCTGGTCGACTACGTGAAGGCGAAGTACGACATCTCGGAGATGACGATCGTGTCCCCGGACGCCGGCCGGGTACGGCTGGCCGACATGTGGTCGGACGAACTGGGCACCCCGCTGGCGATCATCCACAAGCGTCGTGACCCCAACAAGGCCAACGAGGTCGCGGTCGGAGAGGTGGTCGGTGACGTCGAGGGACGGGTGTGCCTGCTCGTCGACGACATGATCGACACCGCTGGCACGATCTGCCAGGCCGCGGTGGCCTTGAAAGCCTTCGGCGCCAAGCGGGTGATCGCCGCGGCGACGCATCCCATCCTCTCCGGGCCGGCACCACAGCGCCTCAACGAGTCGGCCTTTGAAGAAGTCATCGTGACCAACACGCTGCCGATCGGTGAGTCGGTGAACATCCCCAAGCTGACCGTGCTCTCGATGGCGCCCTTGATCGCCGCGGCCATCCAGGCCGTCTTCGAGGAGGGCTCGGTGACGTCCCTCTTCCACGGCGCCCACTGACGCCTTCCCTCCCGCGTCCCTCCCGTCCCGTCCTTCCCTCCCGCGTCCCCCGCATCCCGTCCCCTACCCACTTTGCGCCCCTTAGGTGACCTTGCGCCCGCTATAGAGGGCGCAAAGTCACCTAAGGGGCGCAGAGTCGGGCCGCCAGCTGACGAGGCGGCGATTTTGGGGGCGACGGCACCGAGGCGGTAAGCTTCTCGAAGTTGCCTCGGCGAGGGGTTCCACCCGTGATCGACAAGGTCCTCCCTCGCTGAGCCCTGAGACAGACGAGGTTCGAGGAGTAGGGAAAACAGTGTCAGAGATCAAGATCGCGGCAGTTGCACGCACCGAATTCGGTAAGGGAGCGGCGCGTCGCACCCGTCGCAGCGGCATGGTGCCCGCGGTGCTCTACGGCCACGGGACCGATCCCGTCCACGTGTCCCTGCCGGGCCACGACATCACCTTGGCGCTGCGCGCCGCCAACGCCCTGCTGACCCTCTCGATCGATGGCGGCACAGAGCAGCTCGCGCTGCCGAAGCAGGTCCAGCGCAACCCGGTCAGGGGCAGCATCGAGCACCTCGACCTGGTCATCGTGAAGCGCGGCGAGAAGGTCACGGTTGAGATCCAGCTGGTTGTCGTCGGCGACACCGACAGGGTCGACCGGATCGTCACCATGGATCAACAGACCATTGCCCTCGAGGTGGAGGCCACCAACATCCCGACGTCAGTCGAAATCGACGTGACCGACCTGGACGTCGGCGACACCATCACGGCCGCCGACCTGAAGCTGCCTGAGGGCGCTGTCTTCAACGGCGAGCCCGACGACCTGATCCTGAGCATCGCCGCGAGCCAGAGCCAGGCGTCCCTCGACGCTGAGCTGGCCGGTGGGGCTGAGGCGGCCAGCGAGCCGGAAGCGGCACCCGAGGCCTGATCGGCACAGATGTCCACGTGGCTGGTGGTCGGGCTCGGTAATCCGGGCCCGACCTACGCGTCTCACCGGCACAACATTGGGTACCGGGTGGTCGACGAGCTCGCAGCGCGGGCCGGGGCGGGTTTCAGCACCCTGCAGAAGTTGCGCGCCGAGGTCTGTCAAACCCGGATCACTCCATCCGGGGAGGTTGGCGGGATCGGCCCAGTCGCGGCCAGGGTGGTGCTCATGAAGTCGCGCACGTATATGAACGAGACCGGGCTCGCCGTCGAACGAACCATGGCCTACTTCAACGGCGCCCCCGAGTTCGTGATCGCGGTCCACGATGAACTCGATCTCGATCCGGGACGGATCCGGCTCAAATTCGGCGGCGGCGACAACGGCCACAACGGGTTGAAGTCGATGCGTCGGTGCCTGGGAACCGGCGACTTCTTTCGAGTTCGCGTGGGCATCGGACGCCCCCTCGGCTCGCAGGCTCCGGCCGATTACGTGTTGTCGACGGTTCCTGCGGCCCAACGGGAGGATGTCGCCGTCGATGTTGCCCGTGCCGCGGACGCGGTGGCCACGCTGATCACCCAAGGGCTGGAGCAGGCCCAGAACACGTTCAACTCCTGACGATCGGGTTCGCGACCCCCGCGGTCCTGCCCCCTCCAACACCCCGAGTAGGGTGATGCGGTGATCCTGAGCGGCCTGGTCGACCTCGTCAGCAGCGACCCCGTGCTGGCTCGGGCGATCGACTACTGCCGTTCCGGGCGGCTGCCGGCTCTGGATGTCACCCTGCCTGAGCCCGTGCGGCCGTTGTTCGCCGCCGCCTTGGCGCAACGGACCCCACGTCCGCTGCTGCTCGTCACCTCGACGTTCCGGGAGGCCGAAGCGGTCAGCTCGGCTCTCACCTCCCTGCTTCCCGAAGAGTCCGTCGTCTACTATCCGGCCTGGGAGACGCTGCCGCACGAGCGGCTGAGTCCGCGCTCGGACACCGTAGGCCGACGGCTCGCGGTGCTGCGCCGGCTGGTCGGCAACGATCCGCTCGGCGCGCCCCGAGTCGTCGTGGCCCCGGTGCGCGCGTTGCTGCAACCCCAGGTGGTCGGACTCGGGCACCTGAAGCCGGTGCGCATCGTCGCCGGCGAGGACTACGACATCACCGACGTCGCCCGGGACCTGGTCGGTGCCGCCTACACCCGCGTGGACCTCGTCGAGCGACGTGGGGAGTTCTGCGTCCGGGGCGGCATCATCGACGTGTTCCCGCCCACGGTGGAACATCCGGTCCGGATCGACTTCTTCGGCGACACGGTCGAGGAGATCAGGACCTTCTCGGTGGCCGACCAGCGCTCCTTCGACGTGACGCTGTCCGAGATCATCGCCTCACCCTGCCGCGAACTGCTGATCACCGACGAGGTGAAGGCCCGGGCCGCAAGGCTGGCTGCCCAGTACGCGAACACGCCGGGGAATGTGGGTGAGTTGTTCGATCGGATCGCCGCCGGCCATGCGGTGGACGGGATGGAAGCCCTCGCCCCGGTGCTGGTGGACGGCATGGAATTGCTCATCGACGTGATGCCCGCCGACACCACCGTCCTGATCAGTGATCCAGAGCGGATCAGAACCAGGGCGCACGAGCTGGTGACCACCAGTGAAGAGTTCCTCAACGCCTCGTGGGCGGCGGCAGCCGAAGGTGGCAGGGAGCCGATCGACCTGGCGGCTGCTGCCTACCGCGCGCTGGCCGATGTCCGCGCCCACGCCCTTGAACGCGGCCAGGCCTGGTGGAGCCTGTCGCCGTTCAGCGCTGGACCGGAGGGCTCACGAGAGCTGGAGCCGACCAGCAGCTCCCTGACCAGCCTCGTTGTCGACGCCCAGGAAGCACCAGTCTGGCGGGGGGACACGCAAGCCGCCGTCGCCGCGGTCGCGGATTCCCTGCGAGCGGGGAATCGCGTCGTCCTGGTGGCGGACAGCCCGGGCTTGGCCAAGCGAATGGTCGAAGTCCTCGCCGAGTCGGACGTGCCAGTCGCCCTGGCCGATCCGGCGCTGCCCCCAACGCCGGGGGTGGTCGGCGTGCTGGTCGCCGAACTGCGGCATGGGTTCTCGCTGCCCGCCATCGCGCTGAACGTCTTCACCGCCGGTGATCTCTCCGGCCAACGGGACACCGACAAGTCGACCCGCAAGTTGCCGGCCCGACGCAAGAACCAGATCGACCCGCTGGAGCTCTCCACCGGCGACCCGGTGGTCCATGAGCAGCACGGCGTAGGTCGCTATATCGAGATGGTGCAGCGGACGGTCGCTGGCGCCACCCGCGAGTACCTGGTCATCGAGTACGCGGCCAGTAAGCGCGGCCAACCGGCCGACCGCCTGTACGTTCCGATGGACCAGTTGCACCTCGTCACCCGTTATGTCGGTGGCGAGAACCCCACCCTGGACAAGATGGGCGGCGCGGATTGGGCCAAACGCACGTCCC